>NZ_JBQSVP010000001.1:0-96699 GCF_052376345.1 Psychrobacter sp. AOP5-GZ1-6
AATTAAATAATCAGGTATTAGCCAATAAGCATAGTCCGCTATTATAAACTAAAGGGTTAACCCCACAGTCAAGCTAATAAAAAGAAATTTTTCCTAAAAAAATCCGTATTTCTAATCATAAACAATAAAGATATTGAGGGTGTACGCACCACAAAATATAACGTTCAACAAGATGTAACATTATGAACCAGTTAAAATTATGTTGTTTTTTGGTTAATGAAGCTGATTTTGTACATATCTAAAACTGTATTTAAGAAGTGTCATGTAGACAGCAAAACATTGTATTTAGCGATATCTAAAATCATTTTTAAATTTAGTTAAGCTGTATGGGTTGCTATTAGGGAGTGTCCTCAATTCAATTGATAGACATCTAAATGGGTTAAAAATGGCTAAATCTTGCCAAACAGCGTCAAATAACTGACTAATATCTCGATATTATCTGCGCTATTTTCCTTGTTTGACGACAATTTATCTCATTTTCATCACCATTTTTTAAATGAGGACACGCCCTAGAACAAATATTATTTCGTTATAAAAAGCAACCATCACGCAATTATAGTACTGCTTAGACTTATGAAACTTAAAGAAAGGTAACGATTTAACTAAAAGAACAAGTGTGTCAGTAATTAGAATGTTTAGCGAATGATATCAAATAGATAAATTTTGCCCAATTATATTGGACTATATTGAATACTTACAGGTTTGCATCTGCTCATAAGTGATACTGCTGATCATAGCAGTCTTGCGCTTGCAAGTTCAGTGAGTTGATATAAACCTAAACGGTAACGATTGTCCGGCAGTGTGCTAAGCGCATCTTGAGCCAGTTTGGTTTCTTCCAGCGCACGCTTTTTACAGTAGTCCAATGAGCCTGAGCTTCGCACTAGTTCAATCAGCTGTTCTGCATTTGGCGTTTTACCGGTTTGTACGGCAACTCTCAACTGCTCATAACCTAATGCATCACGGTCTTTTAATAGCTCAAGTGCTTTGATAGTGGGTAGCGTTGGCTTGCCTTCCGCAAGATCATCGCCAAGGTTTTTGCCCATTAATTCACTATCACCACTATAATCAAGCACATCATCAATAATTTGAAAAGCATTACCAAAGTGTTGACCGAAATCACCTAGTGCCTGCATATATTCTGTTTTACCTTGTAAGATAGCAGCTCCTTGCGTTGCCATCATAAACAGACGTGAGGTTTTACCATCAATAATGCGCAAGTAGTCTGATTCTGTAGCGCTAGGGTTATGCTGATGTTGTAATTGCAATACTTCACCCTCAGCGATATCGCATGTGCCATCAGAGAACACTTGTAATAATGGCAAGTTTTGAAAGCCAACGAGTAGATTAAAGGCCCGAGCAATCAGATAATCACCAACCAATACGGCGGTAGCGTTATCCCATGTAGCATTGGCTGTAGGTTTGCCACGACGTTGACCTGACTCATCAATAACATCATCATGAACTAAGGTAGCGGTATGTAACATCTCAGTGATAGCGGCCAAATGCATGGCTTGTTGTGATGGGTTGTCGTTGAACATACGTGCGCATAACAAGGTAATTAACGGGCGCATACGCTTGCCACCAGCATTAATTACATGCTGTGAAACGCTCATTACTAACTGAACCTTGGAGTTCAGACTACCGAATACTTGCTTATCCATAATCTCAAAATCACTAGACACGATACTCTGGATATCAGCATAGTTAAGTGTTGATGGCATGTTTAGATCTGTCTTATTTAGAGGAGTACTGGTCATAATAAATAGTCGTATTATAAAAGTGAAGAGAGTTTTCAGCCTTGGATCTCTAATGGATAAGGCGTTTTTTCTATAATAGCATAGCTGTGTCTTTAAATTGTTGGTTAAAGTATTTAGAGAGCAATGTACCTTTTCTATATCATGTTTGTTGAGCGTATGTAGACATTGAAATAAAACACTCAAAATTAGCTGAAATGCTACGTAGGTAAATAAATCTCTTTTTACTAGGGCATGTCTTCAATTCAATCGATAGTTATCTAAATGGGTTAAAAATAGCTAAATCTTGCCAAACGGCGTCAAATAGCTGACTAATATCTCGATATTATCTGCGCTATTTTCTTTGTTTGACGGCAATTTATCTCATTTTTATCACCATTTTTAAAATGAGGACACGCCCTAGATTTATAAAGAAAAAAGATATCTATAAAGAACTATAAGTAACTGATTATATAAGTTATAATAACGACCTTTAGGCATAAACCACTATCCACTATTATTTTGCGATGCCTCTTTTGTTGAGCGTTAGAATAGATGTGTTCACAATCAATAGCTTATATAGTAGCAAAAGGTATGCTTATTCGTGTAACCACCTTACAAAAACAAGATGTGCGGCTTGCTTTTATGAGCAAAAAGCCGTAAAATCTTGCCTTTAATTTTTCCCTGTCGTGTTCGTCGTAAAAGCGTTGGTATAACATCAGCCACGGCACACGGGTTAAACGGAGTCAGACAATGTACGCAGTAATCAAAACTGGTGGTAAACAGCACCGTGTAGTCGTCGATGAGTTGCTTAAAGTTGAACTACTAAAAGCAGAAAAAGGCGAAACTATCAAATTTGAAGACGTATTAATGGTTGTTGACGGCGATAACGTCAAAATCGGTCAACCTGTCGTTGAAGGCGCTAGCGTTGAAGTTGAAGTTGTTGAGCATGGTCGCGGCGAAAAAATCCGTATCATCAAGCACAACCGTCGTAAGCATTATCACAAAGAACAAGGTCACCGCCAATGGTACACCTTGTTAAAAATCAAAGCTATTAATGCCTAATTACCCATTTAGCAATTACTGCTAAACAGCGCACTAAATGCTTAAGAGTTGCCGCATCAGCGGTAAGTCAAATTAACAAGGAGATTTTCTCATGGCACATAAAAAAGCTGCCGGTTCGAGCCGTAACGGTCGTGATTCAAACCCAAAAATGCTAGGCGTAAAAATCTTTGGTGGCCAAGCTATCACAGCTGGTAACATCATCGTTCGTCAACGTGGTACAGAATTCCATGCAGGCGAAGGCGTTGGCATGGGTCGTGACCATACTTTATTTGCACTGAATGACGGTGTTGTAAAGTTTGCGACCAAAGGTAAATTTAACCGTCGTTATGTTACGGTTGAAAACGTATAATTATCTATTTAGGTCATTTTGTTCTTTGAATGCAATGATCGGATAATTAAAAAAGCTCCTATTGCCTTGTGGTAGTAGGGGCTTTTTTATATGTATTGATTATAAAAAGTATTGTCAAACGATGATAATAAACAACAATAGTCATTACTCATCCTGCTGAATATTATGTAACAATCATAATTACAAGCCTGTATGGCAGGTGTAGTAATGATTGCAAATCATGACTATGCGTGTGATAAAAAAACTGGCACACTACCTCTATTGTTTATAGACACTAGTTTGATTCTCGTCAAATAAGCACTGGTATAAAATTTTAATTGAAATACTGTATTTTTAAGCGATTATGCATTTTAAAGAGGATTAATGATGACTTTATTAACCAAACAATCAAAAAAACAGATAAGCTTAAAACAAAAAGTAGCGAATGGTGCTTTAGCAGGTATATTGCTGACATCGCTTGGCGTGGCGGCACCTATGATTGCGATGACACAGTCTGCTACTGCAGCACCCGCAGATAACCTAATCGCTGCTAAGCGCTTGAATACGCTTTTGACAAATACGAAGAGCATGACGGCTAACTTTACTCAAACGACTAAAGGTGCGAACAGCGGTACGTTCAGTGGCTCTATGAGTGTGCAACGCCCGAATAGTTTCCGTTGGGAGACCAAGTCACCATCAGAGCAGTTAATTATTGCTAATGGCAGTTCAATGTGGGTATATGATAAGGACTTAGAGCAAGCGACTAAGCAAAACGTGGATAGCCAAGTCGGTAATACACCAGCGTTACTACTATCAGGTGATCCGAGTAAAATTGATCAAAGCTTCAAAATTACTCAGCCATATGATAATAAAAACTACTACGTGCTGTATCCAAAATCAGACAATGCCAGCTTTAAGAGCTTGTCAATGAGCTTTAGTGGTGGCAAACCTGTAATGATGGTGTTGAACGATACTCTTGGCCAAACTACCTCTATTAAGTTTAGCAGTATCAAAATGAACCCAAGTATTAGTAGTAGTCAGTTCAAATTTACACCGCCTAAAGGTGTTGATGTTATCAATCAGTAAAATCAATTTCTGAACGGTATGACTACTCAGATAAAAACAGTATGATTACTCAAAAAAAAGGACAAATCTTAAATGATTTGTCCTTTTTTATGGCAATGAGTATAGCTATAAGATGGTGATAGTATTGCTATCTCGATATTGTGCGTTGAGTGCTTTCAAAGCGTTGATGTTTTAAGACATGGCTTTGATGGTCTCTATATCGGGCATTGGTGGTAACTCATCCAAGCTTGTTAGCCCAAAAGCATCTAAAAACTGTGGTGTGGTGTGTAGCAATGCAGGACGACCTAAAGTTTCTTTATAGCCATTTTCTTTTATCCACCCCTTATCAAACAATTGCCGTAATATATTGCTCGACAACGTCACACCGCGCACATATTCTATGTCGCTACGGGTGACTGGCTGTTTGTAAGCGATCACACTTAGGGTTTCTAGTAACGCTTGGCTTAGACGCTCCTGCCGCTGTGGAAAGACGCTTTGAATCAAGCTGCTATAGCCATCTGATATCTGTAGTCGATACCCGCTAGCGGTCTCGTGCAAGCTTAATACACCGCTATCTAATCGTATCTGCAATAAAGAAAACGCTTGATTCAACTCTTTCGCCGATAAAGAAAGGTGTTTCTTTAATGCATGAGCAGTTAGTGGCGCCTCCGAGGCATGTAATAGCACCTCAATATCTTTACTGATACTTTCTAAGTGCTGACGTTGCTCATCGGTCAATGACAGTAGCGCTACTGATGATGTTTTCTCATGGCGTTGCTTTAGGTTAGAGGTATCTGTCATGACAAAGCTACTCTTTTTAAATGTTGGTATGTATAAAGGCACGCTTTAATAGATAAATGATGATTATGCCAACCACTGTAACGTCAATAGGCCGGTTTGCTGATCTTGTTCAGTATCAGTGTTTTGATCAACAGTAGCGTTGTGATCAATAGCAGGGACACTTTCTAATTCAGTGTTCATGACACCAACCAACTGCCGTTTAATCAGCTCTAATACCGCGACAAAACTGACCACGACGCCTATTTTACCTTGTGATTTATCTAACAGTTCATAAAAAGAGTGTGCACCATCTGTGCTCAGTTGCCGACTGATACTAGCGATACGGTCAGCAAGTGGTACGATATCGACCTTAATATTATGCATTTGATAATCAGGCTGTAGCTGCATCTTAAATAAGCTATCAATCAACAGATTGGGTGAGTAGCTAGGTAACTCTGCATGCATAATGTCTTGGCTAGGCATGCTAACCATCGCCAAAAATACATCACGTTCTAGGCGAACTAAGTTATCCAAGCGCTGACTGGCTTCTTTGATTTGTGCATACTCTTCCAACCGCTCAATCAACTCTGCTTTTGGATCACGCTCATCAGTTGGTGTTTCTGGTTTTGGAAGCAGCAGCTCTGTTTTAATAGCAATCAATGTCGATGCCATTAGCAGATAGTCACCGGCCAACTCAAAGTGATCGGTATCCAACTCACTGATATAAGCCAAATACTGCTCAGTGATGGGCAGTATTGGCATTTGGGTTAGGTCAACGTTATTTTTTTTGACCAAATACAACAAAAAATCTAAGGGTCCAGCGAACTGCTCTAGCCAAATGGCAAAAGCTTGCGGCGGCACGTACAAGTCTTCTGGCAAGTGCTGCACTGGCGTCTGATAGATACGTAATGACATATCATGAGTGCTGGCAGCGGTAGCCGGTGCTTCTTCTAACAACTGACTCGTATCCAATGGATTATTTGAGCTTGGCAAGTGGTTTGATGCCAATGGCTCGGCGTGTTTTATCCAGTTGCTTGCGGCTATGACGACGTGCTTTTTCTGCGCCCATTTGTAGTATTTCTTCAAGTTCTTTTGGATTAGCCATCAGCTCTTGGTAACGTTCGCGGAATGGCGCGATTTCGTCATTTATTTTGTTGAATAAGGCTTTTTTTGCATCTCCCCAGCCTATACCAGTAGCAAACTGCTCACGCATATCCGCTATTTCTTCAGGCGTTGCAAAAGCTTTATAAATCTCAAAGATAGCTGAGTCGTCAGGGTCTTTTGGCTCATCAGGCAGCTGCGAGTTGGTGACGATTTTCATGATGGCTTTTTGCATTTGCTTTTCGGCGCTTACTTGCGGATTAGTATCGCCAAATAGCGGAATGGTATTGCCATAGCTTTTACTCATTTTACGGCCATCAAGACCTGTTAGTAATGGAATATCATCATCTACAACCGCAGATGGTAGCGTAAATAAAGTTTTGTATCGATGATTGAAAGTACCTGCGATATCACGCGCCATTTCGATATGTTGTATTTGATCACGACCTACAGGTACATGGGTGGCATTGAACATCAATATATCGGCTGCCATTAGTACCGGATAGCCAAATAGTCCCATGTTGATACCTTGATCAGGATCGACGTCTTCCTTTTCCATATTGATATCGACGGCTGCTTTATAGGCATGAGCACGGTTCATCAGACCTTTGGCACATGAGCAGTTCAATACCCACGCCAGCTCTGGAATCTCTGGTACATCTGACTGACGATAGAAGGTCACACGCTCTGGGTCTAGACCACAGGCAATCCAAGTCGCGGCAATGGCTTTGGTTGACTCATGAATGATAGTGGGATCGTAACAGCCAATAATACCGTGATAGTCTGCCAAAAAGAAAAATGCTTCATCATCACTGTTTTGAATCGCTTGGATGGCTGGACGAATCGCACCAACATAGTTACCCAAATGTAGGGTGCCAGTCGGTTTAATACCAGTCAAAACACGCTTTACAGCTGGTGCTTCGGTAGAGGTTTGGTTGTTAGATGTACTATTACTAGTCATAGGAATTCCGTTATTTCGTTTATCAAATTATTATAAATGCGTTGTTATTTATGAATGATCATATTGAAAATATTGACCATAAAGTATAACAAATTTTTTGACCATTTTTCTTTGGAATGACCGCTACTTATAGATATTCGTGCGACCTGACGGCCCATGCTTAAAGCGCCGATGAAACCACATCCACTGGGTGAGATCGATACGAATGAGTCCTTCTAAAATTTCATTAATCTGAGTGGCGTCAGCAACCTCATCATTACTAGGATAGTTACTTATTTCAGGTGTAATCGTCAGATGATAATGTGGGCGTTTGCCACTGGGTAAATTGTCTGGCGTTTGCCGATAAGTATGTAGCGCCATAAACGCTGGTGGATGAGTCTTGTCGCCCAATTTAGCCATACGCCGTGAGGCAGTTATAGTGGCTGCTGGCACACCGAAAAATGGTGCCATGACGCCCTGCTTAAGACCATAGTCTTGATCAGGAGAATACCAAACAACGTGTCTTGCCTTTATGGAGCTGACCAAGCTACGCATATCTCGACTGGAGATTTGTTTACCGAAGATATTGGTACGACCGTTATAAATGAACCAGTCAAGGAGCGGGTTATTTTGCGTACGATACATACAGTCTAAGGCAAAAAACTGAGCACAAAACAAGCCACCCAAATCAAGCATGGTGTAATGCGCACCGAGTAAGATAACAGGACGACCTTCATTCTGTGCGTTAACTAAATGCTGTAAGCCCGAAATAGAAACCGTGCGGGTAAATATGTTTGGTCGAAACCAAGCACATAGGGTTTCAAATACGCCGATTCCTTGATTGACAAAGACTTGCTTGGCCATTAATTCTCGTTCAACTTCTGGCTTTTCTGGAAAGGCTAGTTTGAGATTAATCAAGGTATCACGTCGGCGTGAGCCCGCTATTTTATACAGTAAAATACCCAAGTTACGACCTAGCCAAAACTGATAGCGTAAAGGTAAATAAATCAGCGGCAAAACCAAAGCGAGTAATAACCATATCCCCCAGTATTTAGGCGATAAAAACTGCCATTGAAAAGGTTTTTTATCAGCTTGCGCTGTACGCTTATGGGTTTGTCTAATAGTTGGCGTACCATCAGGTAGGGCAGGCGACTTCGCTGACGGCTGTATGCTTGGTGGAGGCATGCTGTCTTTTGAAGGTGGTTTACTGGGATCATACTGTTCGGGCGCTTTCATAATATCCTTTTGCAGCACTTATTATGGCATCGAATCATTGCTATTTTACCGCATTGAAGCTAATGATGAAAAGTTATTACGATAATGGGGTAGTGCTTGCTAGTTTACAAGTTAGGTTTTGATACAGTGGGTCTGTGGTGAGTTATTGATATTGAAAGTTAGGCATAAAAAAACCTTACAAGCTGCGAACAGCTTGTAAGGTTTTGCAAATCTATTCTTAGTATTTAATGCGATAACTGCCGCTCCGAGAAAAAGACAACAGCCGTAAAATAGTAAGAAATAGCTTTGATTAACGTTTTGAGAATTGTGGACGTTTACGTGCTTTACGTAGACCCAACTTCTTACGTTCAACTTGACGTGAATCACGAGTAACAAAGCCAGCTGCTTTTAGAGCAGGTTTTAGCGCTTCGTCAGCTTCGATTAGTGCACGAGTGATGCCGTGGCGGATTGCGCCAGCTTGACCACTGATACCACCGCCTGCAACAGTTACATATAGATCATATGCGTTAACAGAGTCTAGTAGTTCTAATGGCTGACGTACAACCATGCGTGAAGTTTCACGGCTGAAGTATTCGTCAAGTGGTTTACCGTTAACAACGATGCTACCAGTACCTTTTGATAAAAAGACACGAGCAGTAGAAGTCTTACGACGACCAGTTCCGTAATTGCGTTCCATAAGTGTATCCTTAGATGTCTAGTGCTTTAGGTTGCTGTGCTTCATGTGGATGTTCAGTACCCGCATATAGTTTCAGCTTCTTGATCATCGCGTAGCCGAGAGGGCCTTTTGGAAGCATACCCTTAACTGCTTTGTGTAGAACATCTTCAGGCTTATGTGCAAGCAATTTACTGAAGTTAGTTTCTTTGATACCACCTGGGTAGCCACTGTGACGATAGTACTTTTTATCTTGCGCTTTTTTACCCGTTACCGTGATTTTGTCAGCATTGATGACAACAATAAAGTCACCAGTATCAACGTGCGGCGTAAAAGACGGCTTGTGCTTGCCACGTAAGCGACTAGCGATTTCAGTGGCTAAGCGACCAAGGGTTTTGCCGTCAGCATCTACGACATACCAGTCATGGGTCACTTCAGCTGGTTTTGCACTAAGTGTTTTCATGATAAAACCTTAAAATTAGAATTCGTTGAGAGTTTAGCTGGGAACGGGGCTCTCAAAAAACAGACTGCACATTATAAGCAGTAGAGCCTACGCTTGCAAGCTGCATTAGGGTTTATTTTTGCCTTATATACATTTAACTGCAGCGTTTGGCCAGTTTTAAGCAGTTTTAGACATTTTTTAGTGATATTAAATGATTTATCAAATGTGACAAATGACACAATCGTCAATGTTACGTTTGGTAATCACCGTGCAATTATGACGATGATAGACGATAAAGTCCAGCAACAACTTGTCCAACTTTGGTTTGTTTTAAACATTCAAAATTTAAGTGCTGTAGTATTGTTTGCCGCTGAGCGGCTAAGTCATTATTCAAAGTATCTGCTAGTTGCTGCAGTTGACTCTCTAGGTCTTTGTCGGCCTCTAAATAGATCAACGTATTTGTATCAATTAATGATTGAGTGATGAGGGCCATCAAAATCGGCTGCCACAGATCCTGAGCATAAGGTGGATCAATAAAAACAATATCGAAAGTATGAGCAGTAAGCCGCTCCCGTATTAAGATTTGTTCTGCTGTACCTGTGATGATTTGATGGTTGTCAGTATTGAGGCGTAATTGCTCAGCACTTTTTTGCAGCATAGTGCTTTGAGCACGATTTATTTCAATAAAAGTACAGTGTGCAGCCCCGCGAGACAGTGCTTCAAAGCCTAGCACGCCACTACCTGCGCAGCTATCAAGCACATAGGCATCATGAATATCAGCGAGTAGCCAATTAAATAACGTCTCGCGCAGTCGATCAGGGGTTGGACGTAAACCTTCTGCATCGATGAAACTTACAATACGACGTTTAAATTGACCTCCAATGATACGCACATCGCCTGCTGCAGAGACTTTTTTGGTTTGAGTATTTTTTTTAGCTTTATGGCGGCTCATAGGTTTATTCATTATCTTATCTCACGGGCAGTCTTCTTACTCGGAGGTAGCGACTGCTTCTTCTTGTGCTTTTAGTGTAGCCTCTTCTTTATCACGTAAGGCATCACTCATGGCTTTTTCAAAGGCTTTTTGGCGTTTAATGACTTTTAATTCATCAGTAGTCGGTGGCAAAATAGGATTGCTCTTGCGTTGTAGGACCCAATAGTCAAAAAGTGCGCGGCCGATAGGGGCGGCAACCGTACTACCGCCACCACCGTTTTCGACCAGTACTGCAAGGGCAATCTGAGGGTCTTCGACTGGCGCAAAACCATTGAACCAAGCATGATCCCAATGGCGTTTATCTATTGCGGACTTATCATAACGTTTGCCCTGTGCAATAGACTTTACCTGAGCAGTACCGGTTTTGCCGGCGATACGGTAACGAGGGGTATAAATACCACGAGCAGTCCCGCTTTTTACGGTATTTTCCATCGCATCGTGCATACGTAACCAATCAGAAGATTTACCATTATAATCAATTTTACCATCAGGTTTGGTGATGACGTCAACTTTGGCTTCACCGTTACTATTTTTGAGTAAGTGCGGGGTAATATGGTAGCCTTTATTGGCCGTCATGGCTGTGGCGTTAGCTACTTGTAGCGGGGTAGCCAAAAAATATCCTTGACCAATACTGACTGAAATGGTCTCGCCCGGTAACCAGTTTTTATCGTAGGTATCTTTTTTCCACTTTGGAGAGGGCATAATGCCTGTTTTTTCATTAGGTAAGTCAATACCAGTTTGTTCGCCAAAACCAAAGCGTACCATCCAGTCATGAAAACGTTGGATACCCATCTCGTAGGCCAACTTGTAATAATAGGTATCTACCGACTGCATGATGGATTTTTTTAAGTCGACGGTACCGTGTCCTCCTCGTTTCCAATCACGAAAACGGTGTGAATCACCAGGTAAACTGAAATAACCGGGGTCGTAGATAGTGCTATCCCAATTACGTAAGCCGTAGTGGATACCGCCCAAGCCCTCAAAAGGTTTGATAGTAGATCCGGGTGGATACATGCCTTGAAGCGCACGATTATATAATGGCTGATCAGGACTATCTCGCAAGTCGCCATAGTCTCTAAAAGAGATACCTGAAATAAACGGGTTAGGGTCATAGCTTGGATTGCTGACAAAGGCCAATACATCGCCGTTCTTGGGATCGATCGCTACGATTGCGCCGCGTCGGCCATCAAGCTGTTGTTGAGCGACTGTTTGTAAGCCATAGTCCAGAGACAATGTGATGTCATTACCAGCGATAGGCGGCTTGGTATCCAGTTGGCGAATGATATTACCAAGAGCATCCGTTTCGACTGATTGATAGCCTGGTTGCCCGAGCAACACATCTTCATAATAGTCTTCGATACCGATTTTGCCGATTAGATCTGTACCAGCGTAACGGTCTTTATCAATACGTTTGCTTTCTTTGTCGTTAATACGACCCACATAGCCAATGACGTGTGCGAATAGCTCGCCATAAGGATAGTCGCGCGTTAACTTGCTTTGGATACTCACACCACGAAAAAAGGGTTTGCGTTCACTAAATTGTGCCAGCTGTGCATCAGTTACATCAATTTTTATGGTCACAGGATCATTTTTATTTTTGTTAAGACGCGCCAAAATATCAGTAATGTCTTTTGTTGTTAGATCGAAAATAGGCGCAAGTAACTGTAAGGTACGTTCTGGGTCTTCAACCTCATCAGGGCTTATCATTGCGGTAAATACAGGCTGATTGTCTGCCAGTGTTATTCCATTACGATCATAAATATAACCACGGCTCGGCGGTGAAGATATTAGCTTGATACGATTGTTATCAGCTTGTGTTGTGTATTTATCATGGGCATAGACTTGTAGATAGCCATACCGCGTTATTAAACCGCCTAACCCAAGAAATATCAAAATACCAAAAACGATAATACGATGGATAAAGATACGACTGACCTGTTCAGTGTTGGGAGTTATTGGTTTATTCATATAAAATTAGAGCCTGAACGGTCAGATTAAGTCAATAAAATAAAAATAGGCAGGGTCGTTAACCAGTATGCAGCAAACATAAAGGATAATATAAGGGATTTCAAATATATAGAAGCAATCGTTTGAAATAACAACGAATCAACTTGTCTATAGATATGCGTTGTCACTGAATCATAAATTATAACAGAACAAGTTAGAATACGCAGTATTTTGCTATCTGTTTTGCTTTTATTATTGCTATCTCAATGATAGCTTATATTTGGGTCTTTTCTATCTGCGTAGGCTGATAAAGCATCTCATCTCTAGCCACAACTTGCTTAAGGTCTGCGTGTGCTAATACATAGCAAGTATGCTAAAATCAGGCGATTTATTTTATAGTAATTATTATGGGTAGAGCGTGTTTTTGTAAAGCGTTCTAATTTAGAAACGGCGCGTTATACGTTATTAGTAAGACAATATCGGCAACGACAATATTAGCAACGATAATCAACCTGTCAGGGACAAGATAAATCATGGACCCAACTTCATTGTGGCAGACGATAGCTGAACACCCAGAATTTTTTGCCATGCTAACGATTCCTCCTGTGACCGCATTTGTCACATGGATACATGTGTGGATGGCACTAAAAATGCTGTTTTACCCCATTAAATTTTGGGGTGTTCGTATTCCAAACCTACCTTTTTTTGGGTTGCCAGGTGTTGGTTGGCAGGGTATTGTTCCACGCAAAGCTGGCAAAATATCAGGTGTCATCGTTGATCAAACGTTATCAAAGCTTGGCTCACTTGATGAGTTTTTTCAGGCGATGGAACCTAAGCAGCTGGCGACATTTATCACGGATACTGTTGATAATAACCTTGAAGCACTGATTGACGAGATCATGTTAGATCATTCGCCAGGACTGTGGGGTAATTTGCCTTATGCAATCAAACGCCGTGTTTATGCCCAAGCGCATCAAGAATTACCTAGTATTATGCAGTCTTTAGTGACGGACTTGACCCAACATGTCGAAGACCTGGTTGATATGCGTCGAATGATTGTCAATACGATGGAGAGTGATCGTCGTTTGATGGTTAATATGTTTTTAAGAGTGGGCCAAAAAGAAATCGATTTTATTTGGCATATTAGTGCTTTTATTGGCTTGTTCTTTGGTATTACTCAAATGTTTATATTTTTGCTAGTGCCGCAACATTGGACGGTACCATTTTTTGCAGCAATTTGGGGGTTTCTCACCAACTGGATTGCTATCTGGATGGTGTTTAATCCAGTAGAGCCGCGCTTTATATCCTATGTGAAGTTTTTTTCTGTGCAAAGTCATTTTCCCTTTATCAAACCGCAGTTGCCACGTATTGAAAAGTATCGTTTGCAAGGCGGTTTTATGAAGCGTCAAGAAGAAGTTTCTGAGGTTTTTGCTGAGATTGTTGTAAAAGATTTGGTCACGCTTGAAAACATCATGAATGAGATGATGTATGGTGATCGTGCTGTGCAAACGCGTGAGTTGATGAAATCGCATTTATATACAGTATTAGAGTCACCTGTTATTAGTACGACGTTGCGTGTGAGTTTAGGTCGACGTGAATACGGTCAATTAAAAAATACGATTATTGATAAGTCAATTGTAGCAACAATGGTGCCACTGCGTGATCCTGAATTGAATGAAAGTCGTGCTAGTAAAATATTTGGGCTGTTTCGTGACCGTATTCGTGCACTGACGCCAAATGAGTTTCAAAATTTATTACGTCCAGCTTTCCGTGAAGACGAGATGACATTGATTGTACTTGGTGGGTTGACCGGATTTTTGGCTGGCTGGTTGCATCTGGTGTTAGTGTTTTTCCCCGCAGTTCAATGATAAGTATCTTTTTATGTTGTTTACACACATCACATACAGAGTGGATACAAGAATGTGACAAGTTGGCGCTAATGTACCATGCTGTAAAGGTCTCGAATTACACAGGCTGGTGGCGATAATCATCGCAGTCATACATACAGCAGTCATAAATATTAGATGTTCTAGATATTTTAAATGTCTTAAAATTCCAATCCCTAAAATAAACTATGACCGTATTAAGGTAAACAAGGTTAGACCGTATGTTAATCACAGAATTGGGTTATTTTGCCTTGCTGGCCGCCTTTATGTTGGCGATCTTGCAGGTGGTATTGCCGACCGTTGGCGTCATGCGCGACCATGTTGCATGGCAGCGTCTAGCACCAAGCCTAGCATGGGCACAGTTTGCTGCAATGATCACATCATTTGGCGCACTGATGGCAGGTTTTTATTACAATGACTTTAGCCTTGTCTATGTCACGCAACATTCTAATACATTGTTGCCTTGGTATTATAAACTGTCAGCAACGTGGGGTGGACATGAAGGTTCATTGCTACTTTGGATGACTATTATGGCCACTTGGTGTGCGTTGGTTTCTTATTTCAGTCGCGGTTTACCATTGTCGATGCGTGCACGAGTCTTGGTTATCTTGGCAGGTGTGCAGATGATGATGCTAGCGATGCTTATCTTTACCTCATCGCCATTTGATCGTACATTGCCTAATTTACCTGTTGATGGTGTGGATCTAAATCCTGTGCTACAAGATTTCGGTTTGATTATTCATCCGCCTATGTTGTATATGGGTTATGTGGGCCTGGTCGTGCCATTTGCTTTTTGCATGGCTGCATTGTGGGAAGGTCGTTTAGATGCGGTATGGACACGCTGGTCGCGTCCATGGGCGCTCGCTGCTTGGGGCTTTTTGACAGTCGGTATCGCACTTGGCTCGTGGTGGGCTTATTATGAGCTAGGCTGGGGTGGTTGGTGGTTTTGGGATCCAGTAGAGAACGCCTCACTGATGCCATGGCTAGCTGGTACTGCTTTACTACATTCACTTGCGGTAACTGAGAAGCGTGGTGTCTTTAAAGCATGGACCATCATGCTAGCAATTTTTGCTTTTGCGCTCAGTTTGCTAGGTACATTTCTTGTGCGCTCAGGTGTGATTACCTCTGTGCATTCGTTTGCCGCTGATCCAACACGTGGTTTGGTGATCCTTGTGATTCTTGGCGTGATTATCGGTGGCGGCTTATTTATGTTTGCTGTCCGAGGCTGGCGTTTGACTGTTGAAAGTCAATATCAATTGATTTCACGTGAGTCTTTTTTAGTTATCAATAACGTCATCCTGTTGATCTCAACCTTAGTCGTCTTACTTGGTACGTTATATCCTATTATTGCTGACTCCTTTAATTTAGGACAAGTATCCGTCGGTCCTCCGTATTTTAATGCGCTGTTTGTGCCATTGACTTGGTTGATACTGGTCGCAATGGGTATGGGATCCAATATTCGCTGGAAAAAAGACAGCCGACCGCTATTGGGTTCTGGTACGGTCATTGCGGCAAGCAGCATTGTATTGGCAGCGATTATCACCTATTTCGTCAGCCCGTCTGCGATGCTCAATATCGGCGTTACATTGGCAGTTAGTTTTTGGGTATTGTTCTGGATGGTCGTAGACTTTAAAGACAAAACTAAAAATGCACCTAGTTTCTTCAAAGGTTTACGTCAGTTACGTCTCAGCTATTGGGGTCAGCAGACCGCTCATATCGGTGTAATTGTGGCGGTTATCGGTGTTGCGTTTACCAGCACGTTGAGCATTGAGCGTGATGTTGCGCTTGGGCCAAATGATAGTGTTCATGTTCAAGGTTATGACTTTACCGTCAAGGGCTTTAGTGAAATAAAAGGCAGTAATTTTGATGCCACGCAAGCTGAAGTTGACATCACCAAAAATGGTGAGGCTGTGACAACACTATACCCTGACAAACGTAATTATATTATTAGTATGATGCCGATGACCGAAGCCGCTATTGATGCCAGTTTGATGCGCGATGTTTATGTGGCACTTGGTGAGCCTATTGCCGAAGGTAGTAATGAATGGGCAGTACGCATTTATGTTAAACCGCTCATTCGCTGGATATGGCTTGGCGCGCTGATTATGGCGTTTGGTGCATTATTGAGCATGTTTGATAGTCGTTATCGTATCAAGAAAATCAAGACGCCTGCACAAATAGCGGCGAATAAAGCAGGATTTTCGACTGTTGCCGATTTAGAAGCAGCCACTATGAAAGCGGGGGATAAGTAACATGAGTACATCAAACCATACCCCTGATCAGCACGATAAGAAAAGCAGCAGTAAAACCATAAACAAAAAGCAACTTAAGTTATGGTTTTTAATACCGCTCATTGTTTTCTTCGGATTGGTCGTTATGCTGTACATGCGTCTGGGTAAGCCAACAGAAATTGTTACTAATACCGCGCTTGAACGTCCAGTACCAACTTTTGAGCTACCATTATTGTCAGATACCAGTCGTATCATGACCAACGCGAATTTGCCCAATCAGCCTTTTTTGATGAACATATGGGGCTCTTGGTGTCCTACCTGTATCATTGAGCATCCTTTTTTGATGCAGCTAGAAGAACGTGGTGTCAATATAGTAGGCGTTAACTATAAAGATGAAATCGGTGATGCTTTGGGGTATTTGAACCGAGGTGGCGATCCCTTCTCAATGTCTATTCAGGATTTATCCGGTCAGTTTGCTTTAGATTTAGGTTTAACTGGTGCGCCCGAGACTTTCGTTGTGGACGGTGAAGGTATTATTCGCCAGCACATTATTGGTGAGATTAATGAAAGTAACTGGCAAAGCCGTATTACACCTTGTTTGATGGTACTCAATGACGCTAATAATAACGACGTTACTCCAGAGTTAAGTCAGATTGAGGAGGCGTGTAAATGATTGCTCATCAAATGAAGGCAGGGTTGTTAACGCTAGCAGGCTTTATTATAGCTGCTCTATTGAGTGTGACCAGCTATGCTGCGATTGAAGTCTATGATTTTGATTCTCCACAGCAAGAAGCGCAATATCGTGGTCTCATAGAAGAGCTACGCTGTCCAAAATGTCAGAATCAAAACTTAGCAGGCTCTGATGCACCTATTGCTCAAGATCTGAAACAAAAAACCTATGACTTGATAAAAGATGGTCGTAGTGACGGTGAAATACGTGCCTATATGCAAGAACGTTATGGCGATTTTATCAGTTATAAGCCACCTGTACGCCCATCAACATGGATATTGTGGTTTTTTCCGCCATTATTGCTCATCATTCTATTGATAGGCTGGTTTTGGCAAAGCAAACGACGCCAGCTTGTTGTTAGTGGCGAAAGTGGCGTGTCAGCGAATAATACTGCTACGGCACTGTCTGCTGCCGAAAAAGCTGAACTGGATCGCTTGTTATCACGTGCTGATAGCAATGATAAGAAAGATCAGGACATCACCAGTCTCGAGGACAAAAAATGACCATATTTTCTACTGTGGGCTTATTTATCTCTATAAGTTTACTTATTGCCTTAATACTTGCTGTGATTGTTATCATGCCGTGGTTAAGAGCGCCTCGTTCGCAACAGAAACAGATAGACAATCAGCTGTTAGATATTAATCTTGCTGTATTTCGCGAGCGTTTAGCGGAGCTAAAAACAGATAAAGATAGTGGTACTATTGATGACAGTCATTATCAAAATCAAAAACTTGAGCTTGAGCGTCAGCTGCTAGATGCTCAACGTGATGTCACACCGATGGTTACACCTGGTATTAAAAGTCGACTGATTATTATTGTTTGGGTACCTGTATTGACAGGTATGTCTTATCTGATGGTTGGTGACCGTACACCTGTATTTGAACTTTGGACAGCTGAAGACAAAGTTGCTCAAGTTGCTGATGATTTGTTGACGGGTAAAATTGATCAGCCACCTGCTTGGGCAGTCGAAGATGGTCAGCAGCTGATCAGTGCTATGCAGACCAATGTATATCGTCATGCTGATGACCCAGATCGCTGGATGCGTCTATCTGAGTTGTTCTTATCATTAGAAGCGACAGATTCGGCGTTAGAAGCGTTGTCACGTGCTTATCGTTTATCACCAGAAAATGAAGAGATTGCGACAACTTACGCACAAATTAGCTTTTTTGCTAATAACGGTCAGCTAGATGGTAATAGCCGCCGAGTATTAGAAGGTGTGTTGGCCAAAAATCCAGGTCATGAAGGCGCGCAAATGCTCATGGCAATGGGTGAGGCTCGTAGTAGTAATTTTGATGAAGCACAAGGTTGGATTACGCGTCTACGTGACAGTATTTCTGCCAAACCAGGTGACCATACCCAAGCACTGGCAAGTTTAGATGAGTTAAGTGCTAGCGTAGCTAATCAGCGTGCGCAAGCGTCTGAAGGGGTTGAAGTTACTGTGAAGGTAAGTGCTAGCTTGTTACCTTTAGTCAAGGGTGATGACGTGTTGTTTGTGGCGATACGAGATGTTAATGGTGGACCACCATTTGCAGCTAAGCGCTTACCAATTAGCGTTATTAAGCAGGGCGAAGCCAATATTAGCCTAAGCGATTTAGATGCGATGATGCCTGAACGTACGTTAAAATCTGCGCGAGATGATAAAGTTCAGTTAGCCGTCATCGCACGTATTAGCCATAGTGGTACAGCCACTGCAGAGACAGGAGATTTGTCAGGAAACCCTGTTGTTATTGGTCCTGAGCAAACTGAGGTCAATGTAGAAATTAGTCAACAAATCCCATGATACACTCAATCTATTGTAGGTTTGTTTTGCTGTGAGACTCTATAATATAAGCGCTATCGCCAGATATAGTATCGTGCAACTGTGTTATATGAACAGATAAGTCATGGTCACGTATCATCGCAAATAATTAAAGTACTTGAGCTTTGCAAAGCCACAAGGTAAGGTAGCTTTGCAAACAACCAATCCCAACGTTCAATCCCAACGTTGTATTAGTCCCAAAATCCTATCTATTAAGAGGAGAATCGTATAATGATGCGTATTATTTTGCTAGGCCCACCAGGCGCAGGTAAAGGCACTCAAGCCCAATTCATTTCGAAGGAATATGATATCCCGCAAATTTCAACAGGTGATATGCTGCGTGCAGCGATCAAAGAGGGTAGCGAGCTGGGTAAAAAAGCCAAAGATATCATGAATGCTGGTGGCTTAGTTTCTGACGACCTCATTATTAACTTAGTGAAAGAACGTATCGCCAAGCCTGATTGCGTAAATGGCTGTATCTTTGATGGTTTCCCACGTACGATTCCACAAGCTCAAGCGCTTGCAGATGCAGGTGTTGCCATTAATCATGTGGTCGAGATTAGTGTTCCTGATGACGAAATCGTTAACCGTCTGTCTGGTCGCCGCCAGCATCCAGGCTCAGGTCGCGTCTATCATATCCATCATAATCCACCTAAACAAGAAGGTTTAGATGATGTCACTGGTGAAGAATTAATTCAGCGCGAAGATGATAAAGAAGCCACTATTCGTGATCGCTTAGCGACTTATCATGAGCAGACATCAGCTTTGGTTGGTTTTTATCAAGACAAAGCAAAAGAAGGTGCTGATGCGCCTAACTATGATAAATTTGATGGTACGCAAGGTATCGATGATGTGAAGCAACAAATTTTATCAGCACTAAAAGGCTAATCATTCATTTTAGATGATTGATGACGCTAGCGCAGACCCTGCCCATTATTTATTGGCAGGGTTTTTTTATACCTAGTGATAAAAAAGGTTGTTTCTATAAAGAATAGGTGTCTAACAAAGCACAAATAACAGAGCACAAAAAAGCCGCTAACTCATGCATAATAAGTCAACGGCTTTTAGATGCTGTTATCTTGATATATTATCAATCCAAGATCTAAGCGTTACCCTGCGCACCGACTTGTGCTTGCTGCTGGCTTTGCGCGTAAGCTTGATCAAAGTTTACAGGGGCAAGTAGTAGTTGTGGGAAGCTACCACGTGTGACGATGTCACTGATGACCTCACGAGCATATGGGAATAGCACATTAGGGCAGTAGGCACCTAGGATTTGACCAATTTGGTCTTCTGGAATATCTTTCAATAAGAAAATACCTGCTTGATGAACTTCAGCGATAAACGCTGGCTCTTCAGCATTTTTTGCGGTAACGCTCACGGTCAAAATGATTTGATAATGATCATCATCAAGCTTTTCTGCGTTGCTAGACAGGTTGATATCAAGCTCTGGGTTCCACTCTTTGGTAAATACGCCAGCACCTGGCACTTCAAGTGACATGTCTTTTACGTAAATACGCTCTAGTGCCAATTGTGGTTGTGCTTGTTCTTCAGCCATAATAATTCCTCTAAAATTGAATCAAATAATTAAGAAAATATAATTGTAATATAAATCGAGACTGAATTTGGATATTTCATCTCGATATTTTTATCACCAGTTTCACTATCTATCTTTATAATAGTTGAAGACGGTAAAGTAACGGATTAACCTGCTAATAGCTCGTCTAGTTTACCTTGTTGGTTCATTTGATTGAGTTCATCAAAACCACCAACAAAGGTATCGCCAATGAAGATTTGTGGCACAGTACGATAGTTATTGGTTTTTTTCATTAATGCTTGGCGCTCTTCTCTGCTTATGTCGTGCATACCAATCTCTTCATAATCTACGCCTTTATTTTGTAATATTTTTTTGGCATTTGTACAGTATGGGCAAATAGGCGTAGTATATACTTTAACAGATACAGTCATGGTAAATCCTTATTTATAAGTGTGTATGAGGCAAGGGGTTAATTATAATTAGTTTGGTAAACTATCATAGTTTACGCCTTGTTATAATATGTCATCCATAAGTAATGCCATTCACAAAAATGAGTTCAGCAAGCAAAATGGGTGTAAATACTACACATGGTAGACTAGACAATTTTGATACGGCTAATGGTATTTTTAGGGTTAGTGTAAAGGGTAAATATATTTTGTGCCGCTTATTACTACAGTGGGGATGAGCATCGCGAATTCAAGATGTTGTCGCATAAAAGTACGGCAGGTGAGCATAAATATCACAAAAAAAAGACACCCATTGATAAGGTGTCTTTTTAATTGTTATTACCAATCCACTGCTAATAATTGATACTGGTAGAAGGCTACTCTACTTATGTAAGCTGGGTTTGGCTTTATTTTTGCCTTTACTTTTTGACTTAGTATCTTTTAACTCCACCAGTGGCATGCCTGAGGATTTCCAGCCACCGACACCACCTTCTAAACGGTAGACATCATCTTTACCGATCATCTGGATTGCAGCGCCTGCTTGCACGCCTATATCACATACAATGATTACTGGCTGTTCTATCGCACGAATTTCTTCTAGGCGATCTTTTAGCACAGTAAAAGGTATGTTGCGGCTACCTTGAATATAGCCTGACTCAAACTTCTTTTTTTCACGAATGTCGATAAGCTGCGCATTTTGCGAGTTCACCATCATACCAAGAGTGTTGGGCGATATTTTTTTGCCGCTACGTTTGCTTTCAATCGTAAAAAACATGACGGCAAGTACGGCTAATATACCAAATAAAAACGGGTGATTGCCCAAAAAATCCAGCGCACGTTCCAAACCATACCTCCAAGAAAATAAGTGTTCTATTAAGCTGAGATATCAGCCTAACGATATTGAACAAGGCGCTATTATACCGATTAGACCATCCAGAGTAAACGTGCGATAGACAACCTAGCAGTTAAGCGTTAATAAGACCTTAATAAGGCTTGGTATCTGCTTCTTCTCTGAGAGTGACAAGGTTTTCGACACGGCGCTGTAATACGTCACCGTTAGCCACTGCTTGCCATAACGCACAACCTTTACTGTTATGAGTATGACGACAATCCCGGAACTGGCAATCACCTGCGAGTGGTGCAAGCTCTATGAAGCCTGAGATAATATCGTCAGGACTTAAGTGCCAAATACCATACTCACGGATACCAGGGGTATCGACGATACCGCCTTGGGTCAAATCATTTGGGTGAAAAGGTAGTAAACGGCTGGTCGTCGTGGTGTGCTGACCGAGTTTTGAGTTCTCAGAAATAATATTGACGCTCTGTGCTGACTTTGGCAATAGTGCATTAATTAGGCTGCTTTTACCGACGCCAGACTGACCAGCAAAGATAACCAGCTTTTTATCTATATAGTGTTTTAGCTCATCAAGTCCTTGCTGGTCAGTGCTGTCTGCAATATTTTCAGGACAGTCTACTGACGTGAGCACGCTCTCATAACCGAGTGCGGCATACTGCGCTAGTAGTTCATTGGTATCTACGCCGTTTTCTTGCGCCAGTAGATCGGCTTTATTGAGCACCAATAACGGCTTTACACCAGCGTGATGACAAACGACTAAATAACGATCAATAAGCGTTGGCGCGGCAGCAGGCAATGGGGCAAAAACAATGGCCAAAATATCAACATTGGCGGCGACGGGTTTGAGCTTATGATAGCGATCAGGACGCGACACAAGCGAGCTACGTGGTTTGACGGACTCGATACGTCCAAAACCTGTATTAGAGTCCGCAGTCCAGCGTACTTGATCACCTGCTGCCAACATTGGCAGGTTGGTACGTACGTGACAGCGCCAGATATCATTTAATTCAAGCGTCTGCCAAAACGGTTCAGGATCGTCAGGGGCAATCTCTGGCTGTACGGGTATCACAGCTGGCAAGCTAGTGACCTGTACTTCCAGTTGTTTGCCATAATGCGCCATGACCACGCCATCCATCAAACTGTCATCGATACTGTCTTGACTGTCCAATTGTTGTTTATCGATGCGACGAATCTGCTGTTTGGTCAGTTTGCGCTGCCTGATTAATGCCATGGGTTTTGACCTATTAAAAAAATATTGCTAAGTGTAGCGTGAAAATTTGCTAACATACAGCCTAAAGCGCCTATACCAGACGGTGGTTTTGTAATGTTTTAATTTTTAAACGCATTATAAATTGGTAAGCGCAAAATAATATCATTTGAGCATGACCATTTATAGATGGTTTATCTAGTTAGAATTGCGCCAACGTTGAGCCAATGTTGTGCCAAAATTTATTTACCATAGGATAAAATATGAGTACCGATGACCATCCCAATAAGATTAAAATCAAAAACCAAGGCAAAAAAGGGCTGGTATGGATTGACCTAGAAATGACCGGACTCGATACCCTAAACGATGAGATTATCGAGATTGCTACTGTCGTAACTGACGAAGATTTGAACATACTTGCTGAAGGCCCTGTGTTTGCTATCAAAGTATCGGACCAAGTCTTAAATAAGATGGATGACTGGAATACCAAGCAACATGGTCAGTCAGGGTTGGTCGATCGTGTGCGCCGTAGTACGGTGACATTGGCAGAAGCAGAAGCAGAGACCATTAAGTTTTTAAATAAATGGGTCGATAGTGGTAGATCACCAATGTGTGGCAACTCAATTTGCCAAGATCGCCGTTTTATGGCACGTCAAATGCCAGAGCTTGAACGTTTTTTCCATTATCGTAATCTCGATGTCTCATCAATCAAAGAGTTGTGTTTCCGCTGGCGCCCTGATATTTTACGAAACTTTGAAAAAGGTGGTAGTCACTTAGCGTTAGATGATATTCGCGACTCTATTCGTGAGCTAAAGCATTATCGTCAGCACTTTTTTAAGTTAATTCCTTAAAACATAAAGCGTTTTAGATACAAGCTAACAGTGACAAAATGGTAAAAAGGGTCAACTCATAAGTGAGCTGACCCTTTTATATATCTGAAGTACACTTAAAACATATATCAAACGAGTGTTTTAAACTCAACCAATTCAAATTCAGCATTATTACTACTAAAGCTATCATGTGTATTTTCGTTGCCTGTCACTGCGCCAATCACCGCACTGACTTTTGGCTGGCGTGTATCCTTGTCTAACAATCGCCAATCGCCTAAGACATAACGTTTCTTATCAGCAGTCGCCTGATGAATGTCTGGACGATGTGTGTGCCCATGTAATAGAGCATCACTATCAGTGATTGCTTGTATCACGGCGTCCTCGTTGACATCCATAATATGAGTGGCTTTTTTGGCATTGTTTTGCTGGCTTTTTTGGCGCATTTTTTCAGCGATAGCCAAGCGTTTCTTTAATGATTTATTGAGCAAATACCATTGAGTCAAACGATTGCGCATTATTTTGCGAAAAAACTGATATTTCTTATCATCGGTACAGAGCGCATCGCCATGCTCTAAGCGATAACTTTGCTGCCCGACATTTAGGGTGTATGGCTCATAAATAAGCTGACCACCGAAGAGGTTGCAAAACGGTTGATCTAATAAGAAATCACGATTGCCATGCATCACTAAAATCTCACAGCCAGCTACTCGCAGTGCTTTTAACTTCAAGATAATCGTAGTGAGCCAGTGGTTCTGGCGCTCATCCTCTGATAATGATAAGTAAACGTCATCACCTAGCCATACTTCGAACCAATCACCCAAGATAAATAAGCGTTTTAGCTTAGGTAAGGCAAGACAATCATCAAGCAGTGCCAAAAAAGCCTGCACTAAGGCAGGCTCTTCAGGCGATAAATGCAAATCGCTAATCAATACTTGTCGCACCTCATGAGGGCGGGTTGTAATTAGGTGGTCAAAACTTTGCATTTATCCTTATCCTCGTAACTTATAAGAGTGTGTTTTTTGAAATACTCTCTGAATAAGTGCTTACTGAATAATATCTATCAAATAATAATTAACTGTCAATTACTATTGAGAGACAATAGTCGCTGAGTTGATCACTACTGGCTCTTTTGGTACATCAGCATGCATGCCGAAACGACCAGTAGGAACGCCTTTCATTTTTTCAATCACATCCATACCGCTAGTGACTTTACCAAATACGGTGTAGCCCCAACCTTGCATGTTTTTGCCAGTGTGATTTAAGAAGCCATTGTCTTTTACGTTTATAAAGAACTGGCTAGTCGCTGAATGCGGGTCTTGTGTACGTGCCATCGCAATCGTACCAGCATCGTTCTTTAGACCGTTGTCAGCTTCGTTTTCAATTGGCGCATTGGTTGGTTTTTCGTTCATTTCAGCGTCCATTCCGCCGCCTTGAATCATGAAGCCATCAATGATGCGATGAAAAATCGTACCGTTATATTGACCAGATTTTACATAGTTCAAAAAGTTTTCTACGGTTTTTGGTGCTTTTTCTGCATTGAGTTCGATAACGATCGCACCCATATTGGTATCTAGTTCTACTACTGGTGGCATGTCTACCATGTGATATTCCTTGTTGGTTGCAGCGCCTCAAGTGACGCTGTCAAGTGGTGGCTAAAAGTTGGTGGTTAAAAAGTTATGGCTAGTCTAACGGCTTTTTTAGTCTGTGTCATGTATCAGGCTGTTAATGCCTTTGCAAAAGCTGATAGAATAACGCAACTTTATCCCTTTTTATTATAATTTTTTGATGACCTGTTTTTAATGGTTTGGTTTGAATATTCCATGATGTGTGATGGCACGCATCGTGAACTGATAATTTGCGTTAGGAGCAATGCCCGATGAGTGATAACTCAAGCAACAATGCACAAAAAGACGAACAAAAAAACGATTTTATTCGTAATATCATTCGTGACGATGTCAATGCGCAAAAACAGCAACAAATCGTGACGCGTTTTCCACCTGAGCCAAACGGCTACTTGCATTTGGGTCATGTAAAGTCTATCTGTTTAAATTTTGGTGTGGCTGAAGAGTTTGATGGTGTGTGTAATTTGCGTTTTGATGACACCAATCCGACAGCAGAAAAGCAAGACTTTATCGATAATATCGAAAATGATGTTAAATGGCTTGGGTTTGAGTGGGCAGGTGAAGCACATCATGCGTCAGGCTATTTTGACCAGTTGCATGCTTGGGCAGTACAACTGATTGAGCAGGGTGATGCCTATGTCGACTTGCAATCACCTGAACAAATGAAAGAAAATCGCGGCTCATTTAATGAGGCTGGCACGCCATCACCACATCGTGACGCTAGCGTTGAAGAAAACTTAGCGCTCTTCAATGATATGAAAGCGGGTGAGTACGCTGAGGGCAAGGCTGTGTTACGTGCCAAGATTGACATGGCAAGCCCCAACATGAACATGCGTGATCCTGTCATCTACCGCGTCATGCACCAAGCGCATCATCAGACTGGTGACAAATGGTGCATCTATCCGATGTATGATTTTGCCCATCCGCTCTCTGATGCACTTGAGGGTATTACTCATTCATTGTGTACATTAGAGTTTGAAGACCATCGCCCGTTCTATGATTGGGTCATTGAAAAAGTTGGTTTTGCCACGCCGCCGCACCAGTACGAGTTCAGCCGCTTGAATGTGGATCATACGTTGACCAGTAAACGCAAACTTAAGCAGTTGGTTGACGAAAGTATTGTTAGCGGTTGGGATGATCCACGTATGCCAACCATCGCTGGCATGCGGCGTCGTGGCTATACACCAGAGGGTTTACGTGATTTTTGTGAACGTGTGGGCGTGACAAAAGTAGATAGTGTGGTTGATTTTCGTTTATTAGAGTTTAGTATTCGTCAATCATTGGAGACGACGACTGCACGTGGTATGGCGGTACTAAAGCCGTTAAAAGTGACGATTACAAACTTTGCGGAAGCGGTTAGCAGCTGGGAGTCACAAAAAGCCGATAGCGTCATTGCACGCTTTGATGATGATTCGCAGACTTTATGGCTCACGCAGCCAAAGCATCCTAATGTCGATATGGGCGAGCGTGAAATCCCGTTCACTGAGACCATCTATATCGATCAAGGTGATTACGAAATTGTACCGCCAGCAGGCTACAAGCGCTTGTCACCCGAAAAACCTGAAATTCGCCTACGTAATACTTATGTATTGGCCGTGACTGAGCATATTACTGATGAATCTGGCAATGTGGTCGAGCTAAAAGCCACGATTGACCCAACTACCTTGGGCAGCAATCCTGAAGGTCGTAAGGTTAAAGGTGTCATTCACTGGGTATCAGCCAGTCAAGGCGTGCCAGCAACGGTACGCATGTACGATCAGTTATTTAGTGTTGAAGATCCAAGCAGCGTTGCTGACGTCCATCAAGCATTGAATCCTAATTCGTTGATTGAACTCAGTGCGGTGGTTGAGCCATCACTTGCCAATGCTGATGCTGGTACGCGTTTCCAGTTTGAGCGTGAAGGTTACTTTATCTCTGATAGCGAAGACCACAGCAAGGATAAACCGGTCTTTAATCAAATTGTTAGCTTACGTGATAGTTATAAGCCTGCTTAATGGGCAGTATAAATAACTTTTATTTAAGGCAAGACTAAACAATAGTAGTTTGCAAATATACCCATTTCTAGTACGCTAGAGGTGGGTTTTTTTGTGGATAGGTATAAATTGTAATAGTAGAAATTGAGGATAAAAAATGGCAAAGTTTTTAAACAGCAGTGGGACGACTTATCACTTAGAAGAGTTAATCAAAAATGCCTCTGATAGACTGGTTATTATCAGTCCATATTTAAAGCTTAATGAACGTATTAAAGAGCTATTGGAAGATCGCAATCGTCTGAAAATTGATATTAGAATTGTTTATGGTAAGAATGATCTACATCCTGAAGAAATTAACTGGCTTAAAAACCTGACCTTTATTCGTACCAGTTTTTGTAAGAATCTACATGCCAAATGCTACTTGAATGAAAATGAGTGCATTATTACCAGTTTGAACCTTTATGAGTTTAGCCAAGTCAATAACAATGAAATGGGGGTACTCATTTATCGTAATGAGGACGCTAAACTCTACGCCGATACCTATGAAGAAGCACAGCGTATTATTCGTATTAGCGAGGAGGTGCGAATGTCTCTTGAAAAAGTCAGTGCATCTGACGGTGGAAACGATGACAAAGTCACCTCTAGCAACTCTACGGCGAATACCAATACTAATACTAATACAACAGCGAAATCTAGCACAGAGTCGGCGACACCAAACTATTCTAAATTAACGACAGCTAAGCTTGCGAAAGAGTTGGGCTACAAAACACAAGAATTAAATAACAAGTTATTGGCAGCTGGTTATCTGCAAGAGAAAGAAGGCGAGTTGGTCTTAACAGACGCAGGACGATCAGCCAGTGGCATAAGCAAGAGAGGGAAGTTCGGGGAATTCTGCTTGTGGGATGCAGGGATGGTGGTGTAACAGATTGTCTCGGTATATACTAATTTGGTTGGTAAAAAATGGAATAACTGCATTACAATCCATCACAAGACAGTAATAAACAGTTTGATAATATAGGATGAAGTTTTTGCTGACGTACTTTGCATTATTGTGTAGTATCTAACAGAGTACGTTGATAATAATAGAGAGTGTGGATATCTTTGGATACTAGCACTCATCACTAACTCGTTAACAAACGAACTGATTAACAAACATAATAAGGAATAAAGCATGGCACATTTACGTTTAGGCGATACCGCACCAAATTTTGACGCAACGACGACAGATGGCGATATTAGCTTCCATGATTGGGCAGGTGATAACTGGGTTGTTTTCTTCTCGCATCCAGCTGACTTCACGCCAGTTTGTACCACTGAGCTTGGCCGCGCTGCTGCACTGAATGGCGAATTCCAAAAGCGTGGTGTTAAACCAATCTGCATCTCAGTCGATGGTATAGACGATCATCATGCTTGGGCAAAAGACATCGGTGAGACTCAAGGTACTGACTTGAACTTTCCAATCATCGCCGATCCAAACAAAGAAGTCGCCGAGCTATACGACATGATGCATCCAAATGCCGATAGTACTCATACCGTACGTAGCGTGTTTATCATTGATCCAAGCAAAAAAATTCGTTTGATTTTAACCTACCCAGCTAGCTGTGGTCGTAACTTTGATGAGATTCTTCGTGTTATTGACGCGCTACAACTGTCTGATGAATACAATATTGCAACACCAGTAGATTGGAAAGATGGTGATGATGTGATTATTCCACCAAGTGTTAAGAATGAAGACATTGCTGCTAAATATCCTAAAGGTTATACAGAGGTTAAACCTTATCTACGTACCACACCTTCACCAAATAAATAAGGTGGAGCAGTCCTGTCATTAAAAATAATAAGCCCTGTAACGTAATGTTATGGGGCTTTTTACTATTTATATAACAAGCATTATTAGGTTTTGCTATGATGAGCATAGTAGGCTATAACTGTTATATAGCGTATTGGTATTCTGAACTATACGCTATAGTACGATAACCATAACAAAGTCTATCAGCGCTGAGTCGCTTTGAGTCCAACTTACAAGGAGTTTGTCATGAAAAAATTATACGTAACCCGTACCGCACCAAACCCACGCAAGGCACTTATCTTATTAGCATCAAAAGGTATTGACGTTGATGATATTGATGATATCGACGTCATTGATATTGATTTCGCTGCTAATGAGCAGAATTCAGATGAGTTTACCCAAATAAATCCGATGCGAACCGTGCCAGTGTTGGTATTAGGTGATGGCACAGTACTCAATGATTCACAGGCCGTTTGCGAATACCTAGATCGTGTTTATGGTGAGCGCTCAGTGATGGGTAATGATGTCATACAACGCGCCCAAGTGTGCTCTATGCGCCGTATTGCAGAGTTTGAAGTCTTGTATAACTTTATGTTGGCATTTCAGCACAGTAATCCTGCAAAAGCCCAACGTGTTGAGCAAGTGCCAGAGTTTGTCACACCATCTATCGCACGAGGGGTCAAAACACTCGCGTATTTTGAAAACATCTTAGAAGGCCGTGAGTATCTGGTTGGTGAGCAATTGAGTTTTGCTGATATCGTCCTATATATCGGTTTAGATTTTGGAAAAGTGCTGAAAGTAGATCCTAATGAGCAGGGCAAAAATTTGGCTCGTTTTTATCAAATGATGAATGAGCGCTTTAGTATTAAAAATATGGCAAAAGCCAAACTTGCTCACAAAGATGCATAGATAAAACGTCAAAATTAACAAGTGACTTATCATCGTTAGCCTTGGTGGTTGATAGTAGCATCAACTATTCAAGGCTTTTTTATGACGGTATATGGAAAAATAGTAGTCAGAATGGCAGTTACTATGAAACTATAAAATCGAACACTTTGTTACAACCAAAACAGTCACTAGCGCTATAGTATGCAGGTATTTACACTATATATTAGGTTGATGCCATATATTAATTTTATGTCATCAATTGTTTAGACTTGTAAGAAAAGGATAATTATGATGCATACGAATAGCTACAAGGTATGACTGTTATGACATCGTCTGTTAAAAAACGACCTGTTAGTTTGATCTGTGTGTCCAGCTTGTTGGCAGCCAATGTGGCACTAAGTGCCTGTCAAGGCTCGTCTACACCCAGTGAAAATATGGCAGTAGATAATGCTAACGCAGTCACGAGAAATACAGATAATATGGATGGTGACATCATATCTAACGTTATGGTTGGAGAAGATCAAGCAACGGTGAAAGAGATGAGTGCTGAAGAAGCCATGATTCACAATCTTTCACGTTATCGTTGGACGCTCATATCTGCAGCCGATAGTAGCGATCAACCATTAGATACATTGATGCAAATCACTAACCAAGTACGTTTGTCATTCAATCAACACCAAGGTCAAAACACCTTAAACTATAGTGTCGGCTGTAACACTATGAGTGCTGTGTATCAGCTGCAAGGTTCTGCCTTAACTATTGAAGACAGCATGAGTACCAAGATGTCTTGTGGCGATCTTGATAAGGCCGAAAACAGCTTAAGTCAGCTGATGCAAGGCAATAGTCAACTTGTTTTTGCGACAGGTAGTGATGTTTTTAAAGATGATACACCAATACTGACGCAAGTAACTAACGACTCGGCTACTTTGGTTTGGGAAGGCAAACTCACACCACAAGCTAAGTATAATAGCAAAGGTGAGGCAGTATTTTGGGCGGTAAGTGCTGATATGGTACCGTGCGCAGACAGTGACGCACCGACGTGCTTACGAGTTAAACCGATTACTTATAATAATCAGGGTATTAAGGTCAGTGAAGGCGAATGGAGTGTATTTACTGGTGAGATCGATGGCTACCAGCATGATAGCAAGCATGATGAAGTATTACGTCTACAGCGTTATCGACTAAGTAACAGTGATGGAACAAAAGGCAGTGCATCAGGTGAAGAATACGCTTATGTCTTGGACGCAGTTATTCAAAGCTCGGTAGCGGAATAGTTTTAAGTCTAGATCATATGAATGTTTCGGTCAAACGTATTAGTTTTAACCTTTACTAAGTTTGCCGTTCAAATCAAAACACGCGCCATATAGACGCGTGTTTTTTTATGGTTGTCTATATTTAACGTAGATTACCTAAATCTTCTTCGGTCAAACGCCAGCGGCCTTTTTTCTTGGAAGCACCGCGTCCACGCATAGCGCTGTTCAGTAGCAATTTATTCATCGAATGGCTTGAATGTGCATGACAAATAGCGCAGGCAAGTCCATCAGCTGCATCTTGTTGCGGTATCACGTCTAAAGATAATATCCGGCAAACCATTTCCTGTACTTGTTCTTTTGCTGCTGCACCATAACCACAAACGGCTTGTTTAATCTGACGTGCGGTATACTCTGAGACTTCCAAGTCCAATGCTACCATAGCAGCAATCGCTGCACCTCGTGCTTGTCCAAGCTTAAGTGCAGAGTCTGGATTTTCAGCCATAAACACCTGCTCAATAGCGGTGTAAATAGGCTCGTCAGTATATTTCAAATGATGTTGGGTAATTCGTGTTAAGCCATTAAAAATACGCTTAAGTCGCTCAGGCATCTCTTTGGTATCTGTACGGATAGTGCCCGCATCGATATATATCAATTTGTCGCCGGTTTGATGAACGATACCATAACCCGTCATGCGCGAGCCTGGATCAATTCCGATAATAATGGCCATAGTACTCCGTTTTTTTACATTTTGTTTTGGGTTCAATCTTATATAAATTGGATATAGAATACGATTTGTCCAGCACTACTACTCGCAGTGCTTTTACTCAACTTGCTTGTATCCAAATTATATTGTACCGACTATATGACTTAAAAATGAGCCTATAGTTTGATAGTATAGCAATCAATCCCCATATACATCATATGTTAGCCATCTTAATTTGCATGGCACTCAATTTATTGATTTTTATTTTAAAGGACGACACTTTATGGGTCAGATAGTTGGTATTGCCATCGTTTGGTTTATTATCGAGATGCTACTATGGTATTTGCTTGCTCAATTTATGAGCGGCTGGTGGGTGTTCATGTGGTTTATCGTTGCTGCAGTCATTGGTATTTCACTCATCCGTAAAGGAATGGCAGCACTCAATCCAATGGCACAGCAGATGAAAGCTGGTGGCATGATGAACCCATCAATGCGTCCGCAAGAATCGACCATGATTAAAAGCGTGGCGATGGCAGCAGCGGGTATTTTACTCCTAATTCCTGGTGTGCTCAGTGATTTTCTCGCGTTACTAGTTATATTACCACCAGTGCAAAAGAAGCTTAAAGACTTTGCCAATAATTACGTCATGAACAATCAGCAAAAAATGATGGAAATGATGGCCAAGCAGATGGGTGGGCAAATGGGCGGTGGACAAAACCCGTTCGGCGGTATGGGTGGTCAAAACCCATTTGGTGGAGCAGGTGGTATGAACGGACAGAACCCGTTTGGTCAGCAACAACAAAACCCGTTTGGTGATGTTTTTAAACAACACACAACTGTAGATGGTACTGCCAAAAACATTCCTAAAGACGTGAAAAAAATCACTAAATCTGCCAATGATGAATAATCATTAACAGATAGGTATAAAAAAGCCCCTTTTGTTGATGACAAAAGGGGCTTTTTGTTGGTTATAACCAATTAATTATAAGCTCATTCGTTATACTTCAAAAGGTTAAAACCGAATATAACAACCGAAGTGCCGCCGCAAGATGGTGACCCATGAACCGTGAAGTTCAGGGCGGATGCGTCATTGCCTCTGTAGGTTTCCTGATACACCGCAAGCGGTGCAGGCATACGCATTGAGACAATAGGTACCACATCCTGGTAAAGCATTATCGGCTCAGGGAATAAACATCTACTAGCCAACACTTCAGAATATAATTATCTTAACCAATGGTTTGGGTGATTGCAAGTGCGATTTACAGATTGCTACTGTAGGTTTGATGTTAGGTATTATTGATGCTGATTTTTAAGCTTATTCTGAGTAAGCAATCAGTGCTGCTAGCCACTAATTATGGGCTTGCAAGGGCTGTTTTTCAGCTATTTTAAGATGTGTGTTAAGATAGAAGGCTTTAAACATCCTAATACAGCATTATAGGCGTTCATTCACTTGAGGAGCGGTAATTCATGACCCATAATAACCATCAATCAGAATCTCTTAATAATAGTCAAGCTCAACTCAATAATAAAAAAATACCGCATGTCTTAATGATACTAGATGGTTTTGGAAATCGTGAAGAAGATAAAGATAATGCGATTGCGGCTGCTGATATGCCAAATTTAGATAAGATTTATCAGCAGTATCCGCATGGGCTAATATCAGCTTCAGGAGAAGATGTTGGTTTACCAGATGGTCAATTTGGTAATTCAGAGGTTGGGCATATGAACTTGGGCGCTGGCCGTGTTCTTTATCAAGATTCCACTCGTATTTCAAGCGAGCTGTCTAATCGTGAGTTTTATAAAAACGAAGCGTTGGTAAATGCTGTTAAAGCTGCAAATGAGCTTGGTGGTAATGTACACATCATGGGGCTGTTATCAGATGGTGGGGTGCATTCTCATCAGGACCATATCGAAGCAATGTGTCACTCAGCATTGGTACATGGCGCCGAAAATGTCTTCGTCCATTGTTTTTTAGATGGTCGTGATACACCGCCGAAGTCTGCCGATAAGTATATAAACCGTCTACGCACGCATATTAATAAACTCAATGAGCATTATGAAGGTGGTCGAGTACAGATAGCGAGTATTATTGGTCGCTACTATGCAATGGATCGTGATAATCGCTGGGATAGAGTCCAAAAAGCCTATGAGCTTATCACTGAAGGTAAGGCTGATCGTTTAGCTACTCGTGCAGATGGTGCAGTACAAGCTGCTTATAAAGCACGTGAGACGGATGAGTTTGTTAGTCCGACTACTGTGATTGGACGTGATGAAGTACCATATACTGTCGACGACAATGATGCGCTTATTTTTATGAATTTCCGTGCTGATCGTGCTCGTGAACTTGCCCAAGCATTTGTACTGCCAGATCATGAGTTTCCTGGATTTGCTCGTAATAAACAACCGAAACTTGCAGCGTTTGTGATGCTGACCAAGTATTCAGATGTGTTGGCTGATAATTCAAAAACCAGTATCGCTTATCACCCAACATCCTTGACGAATACACTTGGCGAGTATTTGCAAGATCAAGGTAAAACACAGCTACGTATCGCAGAAACCGAAAAATATGCTCACGTGACGTTTTTCTTTAGTGGTGGTCGTGAAGACGAGTATCAAGGCGAGACTCGTATTTTAGTACCTTCTCCAGATGTGGCTACTTATGACTTACAACCTGAAATGAGCGCACCTGAAGTAACAGATAAATTGGTAGAGGCGATTGAGTCTGGTCAATACGATACACTCGTAGTGAATTATGCCAATGGTGATATGGTTGGGCATACAGGTATATTTGATGCTGCTGTCCAAGCTGTTGAGTCGCTAGATGTCTGTGTGGGTCGTGTGGCGGCAGCAGTGCGAGCAGCTGGTGGTGACATGCTTATCACAGCTGATCATGGTAACTGTGAACAGATGCAGGATTATGAAAGTGGGCAAGTACATACGCAGCATACTACTGAATTAGTACCTTTGATTTATGTGGGTGATAAGAAGCTGCAAGTGCGTAGTGGTGGTAAGCTGAGCGATGTTGCTCCTACTATTTTGGCACTGATGGATCTCGAAATACCAATTGAAATGACAGGTAAAAGCTTATTGCTTCCTGTGTCATGATTTATTGCTGAGTGATTTTAGTCTTTATATTTTGACAGTATATTAGTATTGTTTATAGTGATAAAAAAGGAGAGATACCAGCTATCTTTCCTTTTTTTTCGATACATTTTCCCTAAATTACGTGCAATACTAGTCTAGTCTTAAGCCCATGCTTGGTGTTATGTTGTGAGACACATATTGATGAATACATCATTAACAATGATTTTGTACATTCTATTATTTAATTGAGTTCTCTTATGCCTCCTTTCTACTTTATACGCTCGTCTGTGTTTAAACGATTGGGCAAGCCAATGATACGCTTATCAAGCGCACCTACTGTCTGTAAGCCTGTATTGATAATTGGTTTGCTTGGATTAAGTACGGTTAGTATGTACGCACAGGCAGCAACACTAGAGACAACTGATACGACTCATAGTCCTACGGCAGGTTTGCAGCTTATTAGTCTAAATGATGATGAAATAGCCACCGAAAATGATATTGATAATTTATCAGATATTGCTGATATGCTCGATGCTGCAGATGAGCCTGATGACTCAATAGATAGTATTCCAGATGAAACAGCGCTAACTGATGATACGGATGATATCGATACCAGTATTCCACCTGAAGTTGCACAAGTATCATTAAATGCCATTTCTCCAGAGACGCTTAAGACGTTTGTCGCTGTAGTAGATTTAGTGCGCCGTGAATATGTGGATACGGTGAATGATGAAGAGCTTTTTAGTAATGCAATGAGCGGAATGCTAACCAAGCTTGATAGTCACGCTGAGTTTTTGGATGCTGAAGCCTATGAGAACCTGCGTGCTTTTACAGAAGGTGATGTCGGTGATGTTGGTATTAAAGTCACTTATCAATCCGCATCTGGCCATTGGGTAATCACAGAGGTTAGTGATAATTCACCTGCTGATAAAAAAGGCATTGCTGTTGGTGACTACTTGCATCAAGTAGATGAGTTTAAACTTAATGCAAACAAAGAAAGCAATGATGTCCAGCAGCTCTTAACAGGGATTGCTGGTACGCAAGTAGATATTGTGACGTCAACTGCTGGGCGTCGTAAGCATACGACTACGTTGCAGCGTAATAATAGTCACCCTCAAGTGATTGAAGCAAGGCTGGTCAACGGTATTGCTATCGTCAAATTACCTGCTTTTCAAAACAACAGCCGTGAAAAACTGTTAGAAAGCTTAATTGATTTAGACGCACCCATACAGGGTATCTTGTTAGACATGCGTGATAATCCAGGTGGTGTATTAACATCAGCGGTTAGCGTTGCTAGTTTGTTTATGACTGATACGGATGTGGTACAAGTAAAAGCGCGTCAAAGTGATTCACGTACGCTCTCGACTCAAGGTGCAGCATTACTTGAACCATTGCCATTAGTGGTGTTGCAAAATCGCTATTCAGCATCAGCAGCTGAGGTGTTGGCCAGCAGTTTACAGGCGCAAAAGCGTGCTACTATCGTTGGTGAAGTGAGTTATGGTAAAGGCTCGGTACAGTCAGTGATTCCACTAAATGATGAACAAGCTGTCAAGCTCACCGTTGCGAAATATATGACAGCATCAGGTAAAAGAATAGATGGTATCGGTGTAAAGCCCGATGTGGCCTTTTCAGGTAATGAGGGTACTTGGGAGCAGCAAGCACTAACTCTTTTAAAAACCAGAGCATTGGCTTCGGGCATTCGTTTTGTTCGTAAGCCTACTCAGGTCGATAAAACGATAGACAAAACAAGTAATTAAGTTTTGGCTGTTGACAGAATGCCGTTGTCAACATTGCCAACCATGAATCATAACGTTTGAGACGTTATGATTCGGATTGATCCTCGGCTATTTCCAATTTTTTCATGCGATAGCGTAAAGAGCGGAAAGTTGTGCCTAGAAGTTCAGCTGCCTGAGTTTTATTCCAACCAGTTTGTTTAAGTGCGGTGATAATTAACTGCTTTTCTTGCTCTTGTAGGTAGTTCTCTAGCCCTTCAGAGGGTAGCTGTCCGTCTGGTAGTTCGTTTATTCTGACTTGCTGACCATCCCTATTTTGCGTCGCTTGATAAATGGTGGTGTCGTTATTGCAATCCTGACTGGCTTCATTCAATGCCTCTATATGATTGTTAGTTGATGGTTGTATCATATTAGGGAAGTGTTGAATATTAGTACGATATGGGTGCAAATTGGTTGTTGTTTGCTGAACCTGAGTGGTTTGTGTTGAATGGAGACGTGTTTCGCTACTTTCTAGCGTTTGATCAGCTGTTTTATGAGTTTTCTCTGGTTCTGGTAAGTATGTATTGTTCGTATTCTCAGGACTTTGGATATTTGTAATGTCTTGATGAGTGTCGATATCAGCGAGGCCCAAGTGAATGGTATCAATGGTTGAATTTTCTGCTAGCGTGACTGCACGTTCAAGAATATTACGTAGCTCGCGAACATTGCCAGCGAAGTTATGATGTTGTAAGCGCGCGCAGGCATCTACAGTTAAGGAAGGTACGGTCTCTAACTGCCATTCATTGGCAATCATTGCCAAGAAGTGCTCAGCCAAAACAGGAATGTCATCACGGCGAGCGTTAAGCGTGGGTAGTTTTAGCTCGATCACATTGATGCGATAATATAAATCTTGTCGAAAGGCTCCGTCTTGTACTAGGCGGTTTAAGTTTTTATGTGTGGCGGATAGAATACGGATATCAACAGGTATTTCTTTAGTATCACCAATAGCTCGCACTGTCTTTTCTTGAATGGCACGCAGTAGTTTTACTTGCATTGCTAAAGGCAGGTCTGCGACTTCGTCTAAAAATAATGTACCGCCATTTGCTTGTTGAAACAGCCCTTGCTTGTCAGTAACAGCGCCTGTGAAGCTGCCTTTTTTGTGACCAAAAAACTCTGACTCTACTAGCTCTGAAGGGATGGCACCGCAGTTAACTGGCACAAAGCTACCATCCCTACGAGGGCTTAGGTCGTGAATTAGTCTCGCAACTACTTCTTTTCCTGTGCCAGAAGCACCTGATAAAAATACAGGTGCTTGTGAGCGTGCTAATTTTAAAATGGTGTTCTTAAGAGGGTGCATCACAGCAGAGTTACCGATAAGCCTACTGTTCAACATTTTTTGCTCAGGTGAAGATTCAGGTGTGCTGGTCGATGCACTGTCTTGATGAATAACCTTTAAAGCATTCTCTACTAACTGTCGTAAACGTGGTAGCTCTAGTGGTTTATTGACGAAATCAAAAGCACCTAACTTTAACGCCTCGATAGCCAAGTCCATACTACCATGCGCAGTAATTACAGCGACAGGAGTGCTAGAGCTACCATTGATTTCTTTTACCAAATCTAGTCCTGAGCCGTCAGGCAGATTTAAATCGGTTAGGCAAAAATCATAATCATTATCTTGCCAGTAGGATTTTGCTTGTGACAGAGTGTAAGCCACATCACTTTTTATCCCCATTTTAGTCAAAGTAATTTGCATTAATCTGCATAGATCTACTTCGTCATCAACGACTAGCGCGGTTGTTGTCATACATCATCTCATCGTATTTATATCTACAAAATTTAAAAAGATAGCATTTTCTAATTAGGACATGTTTGATATTTACAATATATTTAACATTTAAAAATAGTCACTGCTGATCATCAAAACAGCTCCAGACAAGGCGTAAAGTGATGGTAATGCTCGAACCTTAACGAGTATTAAACATGCATTAGACAACCCTTACTTATAGAGCATTTTTATCTCGCATTCATTATGTTCGGACTAGAGCCCACAGAAGGTGCTATTAAGCGAAAACAGGTTTTTTTATGTTCAGGAATATAAAGTAAGCGAGTCTGGTTGGCTTCACAAAATGCTTGTGATAAGTACAACCCTAAGCCAGTACCTTTTTGATCTGTGGTGAAAAAAGGATTGAATAAGTGCTCGAGACTTTCAGAGCTCACACCATCACCATTGTCTAAAACATCGATTATAACATCGTTGTCGGCACAATAAATTTCAATTTCCACATAAGCATGAGAGTGGGCATAGCTACTGTAGCGTAAGCCATTGTTTATTAAATTGATTAAGACTTGTTCCAATTGGTGAGTATCAAATGATATCGTGGGCTGTGCGTTTACTCGTAAAAAAACATCATGTTTTGAAAAGTAGTTTTCCAAAAATGTTGGCATCCATTCAGCCAGTACGATTGACTGCTGATTTGCTGCTTGCTGGCGAGACAGCTTTAAGACATCTTCGATAATGCGATTTACCCGTTTGGTTTGTGAAAATATCATTTTATAAAGCTCGTAATTATTATCGATATCATCATCTGCTGCGTTTTTTTCCTCAGTTTCTGTTACGTCTTCCATTAATAGCTGACTGGCTTGAGAAATAGCTGCTAACGGGTTTCTTATTTCATGGGCGATACTGGCCGTTAATTGCCCTAAAGAAGCCAGTTTTAATTGTTGAGCACTGGCTTGCTCACGGCGTAAATCTTCTAGCATGATGAGTTTGCTATCATCTTTTAAGGGAACGATTTGCACACGTAATTTACCGAATATAGAGGCATTTGCTACTGCTGGTAAATCATAAGTAAAAGTGCATGATTGGCCTTCTACTACTGACAAGCAGGCTTTTAATAACTGTGCATGCTGCTTACTGAGTTGTTGCTCAAAATTGGTTAAGAGCTCAGTATGATTGTTGTTGCGTGCGTGGCTAGCTTCACTGGACGGGTTAGGTAATGGTACTGATACTGACAAATTGTATGAAAGACTCAGTAATTGATGGGCCGCAAGGTTAGCTAGGACAACACGCTGCTTATCAATGACGATGACACCATTCGCCATCTGTGCGATTACTTCTTGATTGATGACATTCAATCGTTCTACTTCTTTTGCTTGTCCCGCTGCTACTTTTTCAAGTTGCATCAGGCGCTGCGAAATAGACCAACTTAAAAAGCCAACGGCCAAAAAGCTGACAGACATGAGTAGAGCATTACCTAAGTTTGCCAAATTTATACTATTGGCAATGGCATAAAAAAACTGCTGATAAATAACAAAAATAATTGCAAGTAGGGTAACAATGAATGCTTGTGAGGCATTGAGCAGCATAAAGCTCGCTGCAACCACTACCATATATAGCATGGTGAGCTGTAAGTCAGGAGCGCCAGCTGTATAAAGTAATAAACTCAATATCACAACATCTAATACCAAACCAAAAGCGAGTTGGCGTTGCATTTTTTTATGTACTACATAAAACAGTCCAAGTAAGATTAGACTCAGTAGAATATAAAAGCTAAGGGCAGTTTGTTGCAAAAAGCTTGGCAGAGAGACATTATCATTAGCCTGAGCTGTGACATATCCCATCAACATAAAAAATGTACTAAGGACAAAGCGATAACTGCTATAGATGAGCCCTAGCTTTCGTAGCTGTGTTTGTGGAAGGGTATCATCGTGATGTAAATAATGAGTAATAGCAGGCTTCATAAATAGACCGTGGTTGAGAAAGAGTGACTAGGGCGTGTCCTCATTTTCAGCCTGTTTAGATTTTTATGTTCAGACTGAGGACACGATCTAAGTAGTTTACGGCTGAATCAAGCCGTGACGAATGGCCAGATGCGTCAATTTAACATCACTGTCAACGCCGACTTTTTCATAAATGCGATAGCGATAAGTATTGATGGTTTTGACACTGACAAATAGTTGATCAGCTATTTGTTGAGGGCTTTGGCAGTTAACCACCATCATGGCTACCTGCTTTTCACGATCACTTAATAAGTCAAAGGGTGAGTTGGCATTATCTGATAATAAAACATCAGCCAATTGTTCCGCGACATCTTGGCTAAAATAACGACCACCTTGATAAATCTTTTTGATAGCTCGTATCATTTCATCAAGTGGCGTGCCTTTGGTAATATAACCATTGACGCCCGCTTTTATGAGCATCGATGGGTAGGGCTGTGCTGACATACTACTGACGGCTAATATCTTGATACCCATATCCAGTTGAATCAACCGCTTAGTTGCTTCGAGCCCACCGATATTAGGCATATTAACATCCAGCAACACCACATCAGGGCGCAGTTTTTTGGCCAGTTTAATAGCCATATCACCGCTGTCTGCTTCGCCGACCACTTCGATATCGACACTATCTGATAGCATACGACTGATACCCATTCTTACCAAATCATGATCATCAACTACCAATACTTTAATCATAACGATACTCTTTATTATTCGTGAGAATGAAGGTTTTGACTGATGCTAAATGACAAGTAGATTCCAGACATCTGAGTCATCTAAAGGTTGTGGTATTTAAAATATTATTATCTAATATATAGCGTGTTGAACATACCCTATATTGAATATGGATGATAGCCACATTCAAAATGAATGCATGTTTCTAAAACGTAAATCAATGTTTCTACAATATAAGTTGGTTGTAGAGAAATTTGAATTCGGTAAAAATAAACCGTTAAATCAGTTTGATGCATTAAACTTAAATGCAAACCATGATACACTAAAAATACAAAAACTCTATACGAGTACTTACAAACACATCTATAAAGGCTACGTACGTTCTTGGCGCCAGACAGTGTATAACTGACGTGATAACGACAGCAGGGGGCATAATGAGACAACTACCATTAACCAAACAGCAACTAATCGCTGCTATGATTTCATTGAGTTTGGGCAGTGCATCACAAGCGGCACTTACGATTAATGGTAGCACTGATACTGGTTCTAGTGCTCGCATGAGTTGGGGCGGTGCTGATAGCCTGTCTGAAGCGCGTAATATCATGTACAAATCCAACAGCTCCACTATCACAAAAACTGATAATGGTTCTGGTGCCACTTTCGCTAGTAATAACAACAGTTACAATACCACTTACAGTGGTAAGTTTGGCAGTAGCGACATGCTGCCAATCAGTACTGATTCGCGCAGTGTCGCGGTAATCGATGCTGAAACTGGTGAATCTATTTATGAAAAAAATGCTGATGCTGCGCGCCCGATGGCCAGCATCACAAAAATTATGACCGCGATGGTTGTATTAGATGCAGGCCTTGACATGCGTGAAGAAATTACGCTTGATGCAGAAGATTTTGTTGGTCCAAAGCGTGCTAGCTCTCGCCTGAAAGCTGGTGATCGTTTGAATCGTGCTGAAATGCTATTAATGGCATTGATGAAATCAGAAAATCCAGCAGCGAAAAGTCTAGCGCGTAATTATCCAGGTGGCTATAGCGCCTTTATTCGTGCTATGAATCGTAAAGCTCAAGATTTGGGTATGACTACCGCTTTCTTTGGCGATCCAACGGGTCTTGATAAGCGCAATGTCGCTTCATCAAAAGATCTCGTAAAAATGGTACGTGCCGCTGGTAATTACGATGTCATTCGTCGTTTCTCCACCACTAAGAGCTACGATTTCTTTGTCTCAAACTATTCAAGTGGTAACCGTACCTATAAAGCCAACAACACTAGTAGTTTGGTGCGTGATGGTAGTTACCCAATTGGTATCTCAAAAACAGGATTCATTAATGAAGCAGGTCGTTGTGTCGTGATGGAAACTCGCGTAAACAACCGTCCAGCGATTATTGTTATCTTAGGCGCGAACAGTTCAGCCACACGTTGGGGTGATGCCAAAAACATCCTCAACAGTTTAGCGACACGCCGTACGGTGTAAGCTTATTGTTTTGGTACTTATAAAGAGGCTGTTATATGATATAACAGCTTTTTTATTGTGTGGAAATTACGGACGTATTATATGATTCAGTTATCAAATATTTTACAGCCTCAGTTGTATTTGCTGACCAACGATGACGAGTTTGAGATTCTCTATCAAAAGTTAGAAGCAGCACTGGCAACAGGATTAATTGCGCTACTACAAATCCGCCGTAAGAGAACACTTTCTCTACCTGATGGTGCCTCAGAGTTGTATAAAGAGGCGACGCAAATAGTCGATTTGGCCAGTACGTATAACGTACCCGTTGTTATTAACGATGATATTGGTTTGGCAGCAAAGCTTGGCGTTGGTGTACATTTGGGTCAAAAAGATGGCAGTATTAGCGATGCCAAAAAATATCTATCATCAAATCAAATCATTGGCCGTACGTGTCACTGTGAGTCGGAATTAGTGGCAGAGGCAAAAAAAGATGGCGCGAGTTATGCTGCGATGGGCGCAGTCTTTACGTCTATGACCAAACCAAATGCCGATATTGTATCGCATGAGCAGCTTGTTTCAGGTTGTCAGCAAGGCATCGACATGTGTGTGATAGGTGGTCTAACGGCTGAAAATGTCTCGAATTTAGCAGGATTACCGATTAAGTATGTCGCGGTAGTAGGCGATATTATGGATTTACCCATCCCAGAAATAGCAAATCGCTGTCGTGAGTGGCAGCAGGCGTTTTCTGAGTGGGGACCACCTGCTTTATAATTTATTCGTCAGAAATAGCAGTAAATAGTTATTCAGCATGCTCCATACATAATGTAGCGTAGGGTAGTGCTTCTAAGCGTTTTTCTTCGATTTGCTTGTCACACACCTCACATTCACCATAAGTGTTGTTTTCGATGCGATTGAGAGCATTTTCGACATAGCTTAAGTTTTGGCGCGCTTCGTCCATAAGGTTTTTGCGCATACCGTTTTGACGATAAGAAATCGCTTGGTCGTCCCAATGCTCATTGAGATCATCTTGTGGGTTTTGAATATGATCTTCTATTTTGCCAATTCTAATTTCATATTCGTCTTTAAGTTTCAACAGATTTTGTTTGGCAGTGTTTAGATTAATACTCATTGTATTCTCCTAATAATTATATTTTCCTAATGATTGTAGTCATGCTGGCCTATATCCGTAAGCCTTTTTTTATTGATTGTAGTAATGCGAATTGTCTTATGGTAAAGGACAGGTTTTTCAGAAACCACCACAGAATGTTAAGGTTTCTTATTCCACTACATTCTCATGTTAAGTTTTTAATTAATATGTTGGTTATGAGCTGTTGATATAAACTGGTAGAATACATCGCCATCGACTTTGGTTCGTTAAATCACATTACTACTATAAATGAGCCAAAACACGGTGCGGAATATAGAAAATCTTTGTCATATAACTACAAAGATATCTTTTATCCAGTCAAAAATTAGAAATAAATAAAATGATTGAGGATACACATCCAGGAAATGATGGTGAGTAATTCTTTTTATAGCAACATTTAGCAATAACAGTAAGCTTAAATTAACCAACAGATTGATGCATAGGAGCAGTTCATGAATTTTTTGCGTATGAGTGAGTTGAACTTAACGGATAAAGTGGTATTAATTCGAGAAGATCTAAACGTACCTATTAAAAACAATAAAGTTACGAGTGATGCTCGCTTGCAAGCAAGTTTGCCTACTATTCAGATGGCATTAGAAAAAGGCGCTGCCGTTATCGTTTGTTCACATTTGGGACGCCCGACTGAAGGTAATCTAGAAGCAATATATTCATTAGCACCTGTTGCTGATTATTTGAGCGATAAGCTAGCGGTGTCAGTGAGTCTCAATCGTGAGTATTTGACTGAAGGAGCACCTATCAAAGCTGGTGAAGTCGTACTATTAGAGAATATGCGTTTTAATGAAGGTGAAAAGAAAAACGATGCTTCTTTGGCAAAAAAGTATGCCGACTTATGCGATGTATTTGTGATGGATGCTTTTGGTACGGCACATCGTGCGCAAGCATCAACAGAAGGTGTCACTCAAGCCATGCGTCAAGCAGGAAAAACAGTCTGTGCAGGTCCTCTATTGGCTGCTGAGCTTGATGCTTTGAGCTTAGCACTTGAAACACCAGCACAGCCAATGCTTGCAATTGTTGGTGGCTCGAAAGTATCAACAAAATTAGAAGTCTTACATAGCTTGGCTGAAATATGTACACAGATTATCGTTGGTGGCGGTATTGCCAATACTTTTTTAGCAGCGCAAGGTCATAGTGTTGGTGCTTCACTATATGAAGCAGACTTGGTGGATACTGCCCGTGATATTATGAATAAAACGGAAATTTTATTGCCTGATTATGTCATTGTTGCTGATAAAAATGACATTGATTTTGACGATTTTACAGGTTCATTGCAAAAAGCGACTGCCACTGTTAAGTCTGTTGATGCGATTGGCGAAGATGACATGATCTTAGACATCGCGCCAGAAAGCGCAAAACAATTGGCTGAGGCCATTCTCAATGCAAAGACTATTTTATGGAATGGTCCAGTAGGTGTGTTTGAAGTAGATGCTTTTGGTCAAGGTACTCAAATATTGGCAGATGCTGTCAAAAATAGCCAGGGCTTCTCTATTGCTGGTGGCGGTGATACTTTAGCAGCAATTGATAAATATCAAGTTGCTGATGGTGTTAGCTATATGTCAACAGGAGGTGGTGCATTCCTGGAGTTTGTAGAAGGCAAGGTTCTTCCTGCAGTTGCTGCGCTACAAATTAGCGCTTAATTTATTAACATTAATTAACATTTTTGAAACATTATTGGTACAATTTAAAACAAGTATTAAAAGTAAGCTATGCAAGCTAATATGTCAGCTATGATTTTTGTTTGTTGATTTTGGATAGAAAACAGGCATAACTACTGATTATTAAGTAGCTATTATTTGTATATATACTGAAAATTGTTATTGCATGTCTTATTTGCACTCTATAAAATAGCGCAACCATGTATATTGACATGTTTTATTTATGAGAGGTTTATTATGTTAAAACGTCATTTGTTACTTGCTAGCGTACTTGCTGGTACTTTTGCAGTTACTGCATGTAGTCAACAAACAGAAGAAAACGCTGAAGCGGCTACTGAGTCTGCTGCTGATGATATCGCTGCAGAAACTGAAGCAACTGCTGCTGAAGCTGAAACTGCTGCTCAAGATGCTGGTACTGAAGTTGCCGAAGGCGCTGAAACTGCTGGTGCTGCTGCAACAGAAGCACTAGAAGACACTGGCAATGCTATCACTGAAGGTGCTAGTACTGTTGTTGAAGGTGCTAGTACTGTTGTTGAAGGCGCTGCTACTGCTGTTGCTGACGGTGCTGACGCTGTTGCTGACGGTGCAGAAGATGTTGCTGTTGATGCAGAACAACAGTACTAAGCAATGTAATGACTGGTTTGTTGATCTTCTACTGATTGATAGGTAATCCATTAAATCAGTTATGGACATATTTGTTTATTATAAGCTCTCAAAATACTAGAAAAGCCTTGGTGATTGCCAAGGCTTTTTGCATTGCCTCTGACTTGTCTTCAATACATTCTAAACGTTAAATGGGTTGAGAATAGCTAAAACACTGCCAAATGGTCTCAAGTCGCTGATTGATATCCTGGTATTATCTGCATTATTTCCCTCATTTAATGACTGTTTTTTAAATGAGTATGAACTTAGATTTTGTTGGTTAAGTTACAACATTGGTTTTATAAAAAGATAGTTCGATAAATAGTGATGCAACTGCTACGAAGACATCGCAAATTTTGCTATAATCACCGCGTATTAATTACCCTTGAAATGATTAACTGTTTTGCAGATTGACAGTGCTGTCACTGTTATTAAGCAAGGTTCTTTGCTGTTTATTCTAAAGCCCTATTTCAAAAGCTGTCATTTTAAGAGTTATTTTCAAAAACACTATTCAACCTTTAATTAGAGAGCGCTTTATGGCCTTAATTTCTTTACGTCAACTTTTAGACCATGCCGCTGAACACAGCTATGGTGTTCCTGCCTTTAACGTCAATAATCTAGAGCAGATGCGTGCAATCATGATGGCTGCAGATGCTTGTGACTCACCTGTGATTGTACAAGCCAGTGCTGGCGCACGTAAATATGCAGGGTCTGCGTTTTTGCGTCATCTAATTATTGCTGCAATCGAAGAATGGCCGCATATTCCAGTAGTTATGCACCAAGATCATGGTATGTCAGCGGCTATCTGCCAACGCTCAATACAGCTTGGCTTTTCGTCAGTGATGATGGATGGCTCGCTTGGTGAAGATGGCAAAACGCCAATGGATTACGACTATAATGCCAACGTTACTCGCGAAGTTGTGAAAATGTCACATGCTTGCGGCGTGTCTGTAGAAGGTGAAATTGGTTGCTTGGGTAGTCTTGAGACTGGCATGGCAGGTGAAGAAGATGGTTCTGGTGCAGAAGGTGTGCTAGACCATGAGCAGCTATTGACCAGTGCTGACGAAGCTGAGCAGTTTGTTAAAGATACCAACGTCGATGCTCTTGCTATTGCCATTGGTACTAGTCATGGCGCTTATAAATTTACGCGTCCACCTACAGGTGACATCCTGTCTATTGAACGTGTTAAAGAGATTCATGCCCGTATTCCGAACACGCATTTGGTTATGCATGGCTCGTCATCAGTACCGCAAGAATGGCTAAAAGTCATCAATGAAAATGGCGGTAATATTGGTGAGACTTATGGTGTACCTGTTGAGCAAATCGTTGAAGCGATTAAGCATGGTGTACGTAAAGTGAATATTGATACAGATTTACGTTTGGCATCGACGGGCGCTATCCGTCAGTTTCTTGCAGAAAATCCTAGCGAGTTTGATCCACGTAAATACTTCAAAGCCTCTATGGTTGCGATGTCAGATGTCTGTACCAACCGTTTTGAAGCCTTCGGTTCGGCTGGTCAGGCACATAAGATTCGTCCGTTAAGCCTTGAGGCTATGGTCGATTTTTATAAATAGTTTATTAGGCGTTAAAATCGTGGTTAGATGGCCATAGAGTAGAATCTTTGCCTTCATTGGTTGTGATAGGATAAGAGGTGGTAGATATGATTGGACTTATTACTGGACAGGTGCAGTATTTGATGGCACCAACTGCCTGTATCATGACTGCTTCTGGTGTTGGCTATGATATTGAGTTGCCGCTGCCTTCCTTTTGTCAATTACATCTTAATGAGCAGGCGAGTATTTGGACGCATTTTCATGTGCGTGAAGATGCACAGTTACTCTATGGGTTTATCGATCGAAAAGAACGTGATGTCTTTCGCCAATTGATTAAGATCAATGGGGTTGGGGCAAAAATGGCATTGGCAATGTTATCTGCGATGTCAGCCGCTGAGCTCAAAATGCATGTCGAGCAAGAGTCAGAAACCGCATTGACTCGCATACCAGGTATCGGTAAAAAAACAGCGCAACGTTTATTGATTGAGCTAAAAGACAAACTAAAAAATATCGAAGTTGATAACAGTAATTTAGAGTTTGCGATTGAGCCTGCCGCTATGTCTAACGAAGGTAATATCATTGCTGAAGTCGAGGGGGCATTGATAAGTTTGGGCTATAAAGAAAAAGAAGCTCAGCAAGCGATCAAAGCCGCTAAGAGTAATGGTGACACATTTACAGACACGCAAGGATTATTAAAAGCGACATTGCAGCAGCTATCAACGTTTAAATAATTTTAGTCGTTATTGCTATTCATGGTTATATCAACACATATCGAATAAATAAGCGACATTAATTGTCGCTTATTTTCGTTTTAGCAGATAACTTTTGATGTTTTGCATGACTTATAGATGGCCTTTGGTTATGCTATTTATTAACTAACTTCTCAATATAATGAAAAACTTATGACGCATGATCGTTTGATTAATCCGTTAGAAGGGGCAGGGGATTCCCCTGATTCTAATATTCGACCAGCATTATTGGCTGAGTATATTGGTCAGCCAGTGGTCCGTGAGCAGATGGAGGTTTTTATTGGTGCTGCACGCGGTCGAAATGAAGCGTTAGATCATACGCTTATTTTTGGTCCTCCGGGTTTGGGTAAAACAACCCTTGCCAATATTATTGCACGTGAAATGGGTGGTAATCTGCGTTCGACTTCGGGACCTGTGCTTGAGCGTCCAGGAGATTTGGCCGCTATGTTGACCAATCTAGAAGAAGGAGATGTACTGTTCATTGATGAGATTCATCGGCTGAGCTCAGTCATCGAAGAGATACTGTATCCCGCGATGGAAGATTTTCAGCTCGATATTATGATTGGTGAAGGCCCTGCTGCTCGTTCTATCAAGCTGGATTTACCACCGTTTACACTAGTAGCCGCGACGACCAGAGCGGGGTTATTGACATCGCCACTACGAGATCGTTTTGGTATTGTACAGCGGCTTGAGTTTTATAATATTGTTGATTTGACGACGATTGTTAGCCGTGCTGCACGCTTGATGCGTGTACCGATGAGTGAAGATGGTGCAGTGGAGATCGCTCGCCGCGCGCGTGGTACGCCAAGGATTGCCAATCGTTTATTACGGCGTGTGCGTGATTATGCTGAGGTTAAGGGCGATGGCAGTATTAACGGTCAGATAGCGGGTAGCGCGTTAGATATGCTAGCAGTGGATAGACGAGGTCTGGATCATTTAGACAGGCGTTATATTGAAATATTGCATGAGCGCTTTGATGGTGGTCCTGCCGGAGTCGAAGCGGTAGCAGCGGCAATGGCTGAGGACCGAGGGACGCTTGAGGATGTGATTGAGCCGTACTTAATTCAACAAGGTTATGTGCTGCGTACCGCTCGTGGTCGGGTATTGACCCAAATGGCTATAGATCAGATGTTATAAGGGTTTTCTGCAAGCAAAACCCCTAATGATCCATATCGTGGACGCTAGGGGTTTTTAGTTTCTATTTCTATAAGACCGTTCCTGAAGCGTTCACAGTTAGACCTAGCACAGGTTAAACGCAATAAACGCTGTCACTCTTAGCAAGCTTAACCTCTCAGCAATTTCAACGGTGATTTTAGGCCAAAACACGCCAAATGATTGCCAGTATCGCCATGATATAAAATAAAGGTGCTAGCCAGCCAACGACTTGCGTGGCAACAGCAATACTTAGTCCAAACCCTGCCAGTGCCATCCAGTCGCGGCGGCGATCATTCAACATATCAGCGCGAATTTGCTGTATTTCACGTAGTTGACTGTCCTGACGCGATCCTTGTGAAGCAAGGCTTTGTAACCCTTGATCCAGTAACTTAGGAATATCCGTGGTAGATAGTAGTATCTCAGGCAGTTGCTGGCGTAACTGCTGCAAATTACGTATCGGATCGAGCTGCTCTTTGATCCAATTGCTCAAAATAGGTTTGGCAAGTGACCAAATATCAAGATCAGGGTATAAATCACGACCCAACCCTTCTACGTGTACCAGCGTTTTGAGCAATAGCATCAACTGCGGTGGAATACTCATATGATGGCGACGGGCGATATCCAAAATCTGCATCAATACGCCAGCAAAGTCGATATCATTGATAGGTTTGTTTAACATGGGTCCGACAGTACGCTTCATATCACGCATGAGCGCATGCTTATCAGCGCTTGGTGGAATCCAGCCAGCTCGGCTCACGATATCAACCATGGCGGTAAAGTTATCATTCATAACAGCTAGCAGCATCCGCGCGACGATGAGCTGATCTTCTTTTGATAAAGTGCCCATGATGGCGCAATCAAGCCCGATATAGCGAGGTTCATGACCTAAATCAACTGCTGGCGCATCAGCATTCATTGTAGTGAGTGAGGGTGTTTCTACAAACACATTGCCCGGATGCATGTCAGCATGAAAGAAATTATCACGAAAGACTTGAGTGAAAAATATGGTTAGCCCTTTTTTGGCTAATGCAGCTCGGTCATAGCCCAATTTATCAAACACTTCGATTTGTGAAATGGGTATGCCTTGAATACGCTCCATCACCATCACGTTCTTGGCAGCATCATAAACTTCTGGCACATACATCAAGGCAGAACCCAGAAAGTTATTGCGCATTTGGATGGTGTTGTCGGCCTCAAGGGTTAAATCTAGCTCGTTGAGCATGACTTGACGATAGTCTTCGACGATATCGATGATATGTACCGCTCGTGCGGCTTCAATACGAGCCGATGCCCAATTGGCCAGTTCGAGGAGCAATTCAAAGTCAGTCACAATAGTCGTGCGAATATCTGGGCGTACCACTTTTACGACCACTTCACGGCCATCATGCATGGCGGCGGTATGTACTTGGGCGATAGATGCTGCTGCTAGTGGCTTTACATCAAAACGGGCAAATAAATTTTCAATAGATTTACCCAGACCGTGTTTGCTATCTTGGATTTGTGCAATAGCAACATCTGCGTCAAAAGGCTTGACTTTATCTTGTAGCTGGACCAATTGCTCGATAATCTCAGGTGGCACTAAATCACGACGGGTTGAGAGCAGTTGCCCCAGTTTCAAAAACAGCGTACCCATGTCTTCTATGGCATATTTGATGGCATTTGGTTGATGTTTCTTACCCCAAGCGGCTGGGTGCATGCGAATTAAACGTGCTAACGGTTGTAGTTGCGGCGCTTCTTCGATAGCGAGATGCGTATCAATGCGATACGTTGCGGCGATACGCCAAAGCTCAAATAAACGGGCGCGATGAGATAGTAGCATGAGGTATAAGTACTCTAGAAAAATTTAGAAATAGGGTAAACACTTTGCTGATCTATAGGTTTTGTTGATGTATGAATAATACAGTCAATAATAATGTTTTTTATCTACTGAATAGGCTATTGATGAAACGAGTTGTCAAGAAAGCGCGCCTGTTCTTCTTTGATAGCGGCCAATTTGGCTTCCTCACGTTCGACATCTGCGCGCAGCTTTAGCAACTGCTGCTTGAGATCATTTAGCTCTGCCGTGGCAACTGGATCAGGTGCAGCATTACCTGCTACATCATTGGCCCAGTCACTGACATCATCAAAGGCGCGTTTGGCATTATGTCGCAAGCTGGCTTTTAACTGCGAAATGAGCAGATGTAACTGACTGGCCATCGGCTTACCAATGAGCGGCTCAAGCTGACCGGCAACGTCGGGATCAAATCCTGCAACCAGCTGTTTAAGCTGCATCAACACTTTATAGTCACCAGCGATAGGCATATTACCTTCAGCACCACGCATCAGATTGAGCAATTGAGCAGGATTATCCACGGTAAGGGTACAGTCTGGATGGCTGTGACCCATACGTGCGTTTTCCATATTGGCCGCTTCACGCTCATTTATTTGACCACTTGGCTCAAACAAGCTTTCGGTGGTCACTGGCTCAAAACGTAGATGCTCATCAGTAAATAGCACATCTAGATGAATTTCGGGCATACCTATATTTAGCCGTAGCACTTTTCCAGCGAGCGGTGCTAGACCTGATTTGGTGATCTCATCGCTTGCAATGGCAAGGTTAATCAGTTTTTCGGCACCAGCCAAAAGTAAGACCGTTAGCATATGTCTCTCGCATATTTGATTGAGCGCCTTTAATAAGGCGCATCGTTAATTTGGATCAGTAGCTCATTTATCACGACTGTTAGATATGGCTAGGTTGCCCCTTATCACCAAGGTGTTGTCGTTACGCTTTAAAGCCACGATGTACGGCGACGATACCAGCAGTCAAGTTGTTATAGTCGCAATTTTCAAAGCCCGCTTCTTGCATCATTTGCTTGAGTGTCTGCTGATCAGGGTGCATACGAATCGATTCAGCCAAGTATTGATAGCTTTCAGAATCATTGGCGATCAGCTTGCCCATAATAGGTAAAGCGGTAAATGAATATAGATCATAGGCTTTAGATAATGGCTCAAATACGGGTTTTGAGAATTCTAAAATCAATAGGCGACCACCTGGCTTAAGTACGCGATACATGGATTTGAGCGCCGCATCTTTATCCGTGACATTACGTAGACCAAAGCTGATAGTAATCAAGTCAAAGCTGTTGTCATCAAATGGAGCGAGTGTCTCAGCATTTGCTAATACAAAATCAACGTTGTTGCAGCCAGCATTAATTAAGCGTTCGCGGCCTACTTCTAGCATGGCAGCATTGATGTCTGACAATACCACGTGACCGTTTCGGCCGACTTCACGGCTAAATACTTTGGCCAAGTCACCTGTACCGCCTGCGATATCTAATACGTGCTGACCTGAGCGCACGCCCGATAAGCTAATGGCATAACGCTTCCATAGACGGTGAATACCAAATGACATTAAATCATTCATAATGTCATATTTTTTGGCGACAGAGGTAAACACATCAGCCACACGTGCTTGTTTTTCCGCTTTATTGACTGTCTTATAACCAAAGTGAGTTTGTTCATTACCATCAGTATCAGGCGTGTGCGGATTGTTGATATCATCACGTTGATTAAAAAGGGTCTGCTTGGTGGTTTGTGTGTTTTCGTTATCTACGCTATTAATCGTATTGTTGTTTGGCATGGTGGTTTGTTGACCTTGTGGTGTTCCAGTTGGTAAGTCTTGGACTTGCGTGAAGTCATTCGTACTTGCAGTATGGTTGCTGTCTTTTACAGTGGTTTGTCGTGCTTGAACTTGAGCCGTTATATTTTGATTGTGAGTGATACTGTCTTTTACCAACTTATCTTGTAAATGAGCGTTGGTGGCGGGTTTTTTGTCGAGGTGAGAGTTATTACTTGCAGTATCGTTCATGGTGGTGTCCTGTTATTCATTTTTATGATTATTTTTTGAAAAGCTATAAAATAGTGATAAGTTAAGCGTACTATAATGGCTATGATACACCAAACGTCATTGGCTTACTGCCATTATCCATATCATGAACTTGATCAATAATTATCAGTTCACGCTTACAAAATGGCTCGATAAAATCACTCACACTTTTGAGAGGCTTCATGGCTTTGAACCCTGTATCAATAAAGTCGTAAAGTGGTTGGAATTTATAGCGATATGCTGTGCCTTTAGCCAGCGCAAACGCTTTTTTTAGCATAAATGAGTTTAGGTGCTTGTCAGTGCGATAACAGACTTCTTTTAGGTTGCTGATTTGTACTCGGCGCTCTTCAGCTTCATCGACAGCGCGATAGGCGGCAAGCATGTTATCCTCATTGACTGGCAAGTTTTCACTAAGCAACCACTGAGCCAAATGCAAGTCTAGCTCAATCGCTAAAATTGCTGCATGGATACCCATACTACCAGCTTCCAAAGCCGACTCTTTGGCTAGGCGCTCAAGCTTTTGGGCTTTAGGAAGAATTCGTTCTAATTGTTCCGCCAGTATCTTGAATTCATCACCGCCATACAACTGCGTCAAAAAGTAATCTGCCATCAGTTGATTTTTTGGTTGTTCAAATAGGTCGCTGTGCGTTTTTTTAAGACGCTGTTGTTGCCATGATTGTACGTCTTTCAGTTTGATGTCTAAAGCTTTGTCTTGATGGTGTGGTAGTGCCCAAAAACGGGTTAAATGTTGTTGCAGGTCGGCTAAAGCGGCCATGTTAATAAATCCTATAAAAAGTAAATAATTTTATCAAATTGTTGAAAAAAATAGTGTAATAGTCTGCGTGTAACTGCTTTATAAGTAATGCTGGTTTTTAAGATGCTAAGACAAAGTATGGAGACTGTTCTAAGATAGCTTCGTAGATTGTGTTCACCTTAAAAGAAAATAAACTAGAATACAAATGTCAAACTGTTACATAGCGGCGTCATTGACTGGATTGGTTGAATGCTATGATTAAAATGACGTATTTTCAATCAGAGGATGATTTTAATTATGAGTAAAAAAAAGAGTAAGTCTAATTCAGTAGCCCCAGAGCCAGTCAACGCACAATTTAGTAATGAAATGGTCGAGCAGCGTTTAACGCCCAACCCACTCAGCCAGTTCTCTATGGATGAAGATGGGCTGAGATTAGCATTAGTTACAGCCCAGTATGCTCTGCGTGCAACACGGCAACGAACACCGAAAACCACCAATAAACCTACAGGACTGTTGGTGTTAGTCAATGGTATGGAGCAGGCAGGTAAAGGAACTGCGGTTAAGCAACTGCGGCAATGGGTCGATCCTAGACTGTTAAAGGTTGAGGCGACCATTGGCTCTTGTCCATTAACCCATCAACCAATGTGGCAAGCGTATACCAAATCCATGCCACGTCATGGTGATGTTATGGTTTATTTTGGCAATTGGTACGCTGACTTACTCTACAACGCCATGCGTCTGGCAATGTCAGATGACAAAGACGATACTGAGTCAGTAAATCATAGCGTATTTCCTATTGCGACATGGCAAGCATATTTAGAACAGCAACTGGCTAAGCTACAAGTGTTTGAACAAGATCTTATTGCTAATCAAACAAGGCTGCTAAAGTGCTGGTTTCATGTTGATATCGAAACATTACAATCGCGGCTTCATGACAAAAAGGCGGATCCACATTTTTTGTATCAAATTGACTGGAACAGCCAAAAAGTTATCGAAAAGTTTAACGAAGTAGCAGCGATGTTATTGCGCCAGCAAGACGACTGGATCATCATTGACGGTGATGATAAATCACAAGCGGCAGATCATTTTTGTCATGAAGTGCTGCATGCAATGCAGACAGCATTAGTAAGTAGTGCCGTCAATGTAGATAAAACAGCTGAAGAACAAGTATTTGAATCTGTAAAAATACCTAAGCAGTTGACGAATATAAAAGAAGAGGATATAGATAAGTCTGACTATCGTAAGTTGTTGGCAGAGAAGCAAGCTTGTCTCGCTGAGTTATTGCGCGCCCGCAAAGGTCGTCACGTTGTATTTGCTTTTGAGGGTATGGACGCTGCTGGCAAGGGCGGGGCAATCAAAAGGTTGGTAGCGCCGCTTGACCCACGTGAATATCAAATTTATAACATTAGTGCACCGATGCTGTACGAATTGCAGCATCCTTATTTATGGCGTTTTTGGACAAAGCTTCCTGATGAGCAGACCGACCGAATCAGTCGTATCGCTATCTTTGATCGCACTTGGTATGGGCGGGTGTTGGTTGAGCGTGTCGAAGGGTTTGCGACCAGTGATGAGTGGCAACGCGCTTATGATGAAATCAATCGCTTTGAGGCAGACTTGACCGATTCAGGAGCGATCGTCATCAAGTACTGGCTGGCGATTGATAAAAAAGAGCAGTTGAAACGTTTTGAGGGGCGCCAAGAAACACCGCATAAGCAGTTTAAGCTGACCGACGATGACTGGCGTAATCGTGATAAATGGTCGGACTATGTACAGGCTGCAGCGGATATGCTGGCACGCACTGATAGTAAAAATGCACCTTGGTGTGTCATCGCTACTAACGAAAAGCGTCAAGCGCGTTTGGATGTGCTGGATCATGCTATTGAGCAATTATCGGCAAGGTACGACAGTTAACCTTTGATTATATTGAGTGACTGAAACTCTTTATTTATAATTTTAATGTTTATACAAAAATAGTATAATAATACGATAAGTCACTGAAAAGTGATGTTAATTGAATATGACCTTGGCAGTTACAAATCTCGCAATATCATCATGCATTAGGCGCTTATATTTAATATAATAGGCGCCTAATGTTTTCTGCTATACATAATATGCTATAGCAAATAGGGCGTTATAGTTGTTCTATGCGTCCTAGTGTTACTATGGCCACAATAAAACTTCAAAGCCGCAAGATGCTGTAATCAGACGATTTAGCAATATTACTTGCGGCTTTGTGACATGTTAAGAGACGTGTTTTACCTAAAATTAGTTTGTAATTTTAAATCAAGTAAAACCCGTCAATGAGATAGAACATGCATCAGCAGTCAATCGCTTCAGGCCAATGTATCAGCCGTACTATCGAAAATATCGTTGCTTAAGTCATTACTTAAATCACTAATTAGATCGCTACTTATCGAGTACATCACGCGTTTTATAGACGTTACCACAATGCTAAATAGTATAGTTATAGTAGTATTTAGCATTACAGTGCAATGTTATTAACCGCATATAATTTCAATCAGCTTACGCAGGACGTATTAACGTATGGGTATTAGCAGTAGTTCTACAGAGTCAGTCAAATCAGTCGGCTCTATGAGAATAAATATATTTTTTGCCATTGTACTGATTGCGATGACCGCCTATTTTACGTGGTGGGGTCTAGACTACACAATGCATCAACAAACGACGCTATTTATTGTAGCAACCGCTTTTGGTGTCTTTATGGCATTCAATATTGGTGGGAATGATGTCGCCAACTCCTTTGGTACCTCGGTAGGTGCCGGCACATTAACCATTCCTCAAGCATTGGGTATTGCTGCAATATTTGAAGTGTCAGGTGCTGTACTGGCAGGTGGCGAAGTTACTGATACGATCAGAAAAGGCATCGTTGACCTAGATGGTCTAACGGTGACACCTAATCAATTTATTTATGTCATGCTCTCAGCTTTAATCGCTGCTGCATTTTGGTTATTGTTTGCCACCAAAAAAGGCTTACCGGTTTCGACCACGCACTCCATTATCGGTGGCGTTGTTGGTAGCTCTATCGTACTGGGTATCACATTGGGTGGTACGGAAATGGCTTTATCAACAGTGAGTTGGGGAACTGTTGGTACGATCGCTATTTCTTGGGTGCTATCACCGTTGCTAGGTGGTGTATTATCCTACCTGTTATACGGACAGATTAAGAAAAATATCATCGAGTATAATGATCGAACAGAGGCACATCTTGCGATTCTTAAAGGCAATAAAAAAACCTTAAAGCAAAACCATAAAGAGTTTTTGGAAGGTCTAACAGAATCAGAGCAGCTGGCTTATACATCGGCCATGCTACGTGATCAAGAAATCTATAAAGATGATGATTGCGTGATAGAAGATCTAGAGACAGATTATTACAAACAGCTTTATGAGATTGAGAACGAGCGTACCAACCTTGATACGCTAAAAGCACTTAAGCAGTGGGTGCCGCTTATTGCAGCAGCTGGTGGTGCCGTCATGACATCGCTGGTTGTATTCAAAGGCCTTAAAAACGTCAACAGTAATATGACGACGCTACAGGGCTTCTTGATCATGGGAATGATAGCGGCGCTAGTATGGCTTGCGACCTTTATCTATACCAAAAGTATCCGTGGTAAGCATAAAGAGGATTTGACCAAAGCAACCTTTATTATGTTTAGTTGGATGCAAGTCTTTACCGCATCGGCTTTTGCTTTTAGTCATGGGTCGAATGATATTGCCAATGCAGTTGGTCCTTTTGCCGCGATTATGGATGTGATTCGTACCAATAGTATTGCTACCGAGGCGGCAGTACCACCAGCGGTCATGCTGACTTTTGGGGTTTCACTTATTGTTGGTCTTTGGTTTATCGGTAAAGAAGTCATTCAGACGGTAGGAACCAATTTGGCCAAAATGCACCCTGCTTCTGGCTTTTCAGCAGAACTGGCTGCAGCAGCTGTTGTTATGGTAGCCTCGACGATGGGATTACCTGTATCAAGTACACATACTTTAGTCGGTGCGGTATTGGGTATCGGTATCGTCAATAGAGACACCAATTGGAAGCTGATGAAACCGATTGGTTTGGCGTGGGTTGTGACGCTTCCTGCAGCGGCAAGTATGTCGGCTATCAGTTATTTCGTATTGAGTAATATTTTTTAATACTCGTATTGAAGATAAGTTGTAGTTAGTAAGTATAACAAGTTGGTTGAAAAAAATGCTTATCAGCATCATGCTGATAAGCATTTTTTATATGATGGAGCATCCTAAATGAGTGTTTAATCAGTACCAAACTGTTGGCGTTTTTTAGCAAAGAATCTGTCTAAGCGATCCATTGCATCTTCTAAGTCATGTAAATTGGGCAGAAACACTAAGCGGAAGTGATCCGGTTTGTCCCAATTGAACCCCGTCCCTTGTACCATTAGAACGTTTTCATCAATCAGTAGGTCCATCATAAAATTCATGTCATCCGTAATAGGGTAAACTTCAGGGTCCATCTTTGGAAAACAATAAAACGCGCCTTGTGGCATCGTACATGAAATGCCTTTAATTGCATTAAGTCGCGATACGGCCATTTCGCGCTGCTTATACAAGCGACCTGTTTTAGATGTCAAATCTTTCATACTTTGGTGGCCACCCATCGCTGTTTGGATAGCGTATTGCCCTTGAACGTTAGAGCATAAGCGCATAGAGGCTAGCATATCCAGACCCTCTATAAAGTCAGCAGCGTGTTGCTTGCGACCTGAGACCATCATCCAACCTGCACGGAACCCCGCGATACGATGCGACTTTGACAAACCGTTGTACGATAGAACCAGTACGTCATCCGTCAAAGTACTCATTGGTGTGTGTAGAGTGTCGTCATAGAGAATACGGTCATAAATCTCATCCGCCATGATGATTAAATCATGCTCTTTAGCAACCTCTATAATCTGTAATAGGAGCTCGTCGCTATAAAGCGCACCAGTTGGGTTATTAGGGTTGATAACCACGATGCCTTTTGTCTTACTGGTAATTTTTGATTTGATATCTTCTATATCAGGGTGCCAGTTGTCGTCTTCATTACAGCGATAGTGTACAGCCGTACCACCAGATAGATTAGCGGCCGCTGTCCAAAGCGGGTAATCTGGCATTGGAATGAGTACCTCATCACCATCGTTCATTAATGCTTGCATAGTCATGACAATCAGCTCAGAGACACCATTACCTAAATATACATCACGGACATCAACTGCCGATAGCAGCCCTTTTGATTGATAATATTGCAGTACTGCTTTACGCGCAGAAAAGATCCCTTGTGAGTCTGAATACCCAATGGCGTCTGGCAAATTCATCGCCACATCACGCAAAATCTCATGCGGTGCTTCTAGACCGAATGGTGCTGGGTTGCCGACATTCAGCTTTAATATACGTTTGCCCTCCGCCTCCATTTTATTTGCAGTCTGTAGTAGTGGGCCGCGAATGTCGTAGCAGACATTTTGTAATTTATCAGATTTTTTAATGGTATTCATAGAGGGATCACTCATAGGGCTATTTGGTGAGTTTGTGTTGACTGAGCTTGGCTTGCTCTCACTTGATTTGTCAGGTTGTGTATGTTTAGGAGGCGTAGTATCTAAATCATCGTTCTTATTTGATACACTGGCTGTCGTATTTGTAGTGGTGCTTGTTTGGTTTTGAAGCTCACCGCGCAGCAAGTAGCCTTCGCTACAGCCTAAAATACGTGCTAGCGTGGGTAATTTAGACGAGACGATACCATTGGTGCCACGCTCCCAATTAGAGATAGCACCGCGACTGACCTTTGCGCCTGCTGCCGTCATCGCTTGTGCTAATTGCTCCGCAGTAAATCCTTTATCACGGCGCAGCTGCACCAGTCGTTCGGCTTGTGTACCTTTATTTTTCTCGCTAGCCATAATCAGTTAAGCCTTTATTTATCAATAGGTTTGTCATAAGTAGATTACTTTAATTCAATAATAATACTTATATCCTAATGCAAGATATTATTGCATAAATAACTGCTATGCAAGTTATTTTAAAAAAGTTATAACAATGAAAGTAAATCTTGCATTTATAAGCGTATGAAGTGGTTCCCTGCTGAAATACCATATGATTACCCATTACCCATTACCCATTACTAATTGCTTTGCCAATACAATATTATTGTGATGTATGTCTTGAATATTGGGTTGATCATCAATAGATAGGGCACATCGTTATTTATAATAATATGGCGATAAAACTTGATTAGTAGCCAAATAGAAAATCGGACAATACCTATTTAAGTAAGGACAAACTATGCAAGACAATCAACTTAGCAAAGCAGAAATTAGCCAATTAACCGAAGCTGATTGGAAAGAACGCTTGAGTGCTGATGAATACCATGTAATGCGCGAGAAGGGCACAGAACGCCCATTCACAGGTGTCTATAATGATGCAGATGATGAAGGTATTTATCGCTGCAAAGGGTGCGGCGCTAGCTTGTTTGACTCAAGCAGTAAATTCAATGCTGGTTGCGGTTGGCCAAGTTTTGACCAAGGAATCGATAACAGCGCTATTGATGAGCACGTCGATAACTCATTGGGCATGACTCGCACAGAGGTGACTTGTAGTAACTGCGGGGCACACTTAGGTCATGTATTCCCTGATGGACCTAGCGAGACGACAGGGATGCGCTATTGCATAAACTCAGTCTCTATCGATTTGGACAAATCTGAAAAATAGCAGCGAGCATAATAATTGAAAATACAGATAACAGATTAGATGCTATCAACTCCCAGAAGTACGAATGTCTATATCAAAATTATACAACCTACGATACGTAGTGGCAGATAGTTAGCACAGTGAGCAAAGGCATGTACTCGCTTTTTACTTAATTTTGAGAATGATATAAGCTTAGCAGTATAAAAAGGAAGCGCACGACGCTTCCTTTTTGATAATAGGCGCTATATTTATGCTGTTGCACAATTAGCAGTAACTGTGAGAAAGTAACTGTGAGAAGTCAGTTATGAAAAAGCAGTTATGAAAAAGCTACTGCGATGCAAAATAGTCATGGTTAGAGGGTATTAAAACAACTCAATCAATTTAAGGATGAATAATGAGTAATATTTATGATTTTACTGCTACGTGTATGGATGGCACGACGCAAGCGTTTACTGATTATAAAGGTCGCGTGTTATTGGTTGTCAATACCGCCAGTAAATGTGGGTTTACTCCGCAGTTTGAAGGGCTAGAAGCACTATACCAACAGTACAAGGATCAAGGACTAATCGTTATCGGTTTTCCTTGTAACCAATTTGGTAGCCAAGACCCTGGTAGTAATGATGAGATTGGCGCGTTCTGCCAAAAGAACTATGGTGTTAGCTTCCCTATGATGGAAAAGGTGGACGTTAATGGAGAGGGCGCTCATCCACTATTTAAGTGGCTAAAAGCCCAAAAAGGCGGCTTACTAACAGATGGAATAAAATGGAACTTCACCAAGTTTTTGGTCGGTATAGATGGGCAAGTCATTGACCGCTATGCACCAACGACTAAGCCCGCCGCTTTAAAACCAGATATCGAACAGGCATTGGCAAAAGGTTGAGGTCTTATAGACTCCACTATAAAAGCATTACAGTGCTAACCTCGCTTGAAGCGTCACATATACATCTATATTTGGTTGCCTGGTATTGCTTTTAAATTGAATCGATTATAGTGCTAAAGAATATTGGTTTTTTATGAAAATATAAAATCAATAAAAACATAAGCTTATTCATGTGGTTGATAAAAACGCAAAAAATATGTCAAAAATTCAAAAATACTGTTTGACAGCCATGTGTAAATCTATATAATACACATCCACAGCAGCAGAGCTTAGTGACAAAATAAAAGCTCAGTTGATGTTGAATAAATTGCCTTGCAATTGTTCGAGGGGTGATTAGCTCAGTTGGTAGAGCGTCTGCCTTACACGCAGAATGTCGGCGGTTCGAATCCGTCATCACCCACCACTTAATAGCTTGTGGTAAAAAAGCTAAACGACCTAAGCAGCGGTAGTTCAGTTGGTTAGAATGCCGGCCTGTCACGCCGGAGGTCGCGGGTTCGAGTCCCGTCCGCTGCGCCATATTTAAAACAAATTTAAACTTACGAGTTTAAGCAAGTTTCGCCTCAAGTATTAGTTTACTTGGGGTTTTTTTGTGTCTGCTGTTTCTGCTCAAATGCCTTTTTTGTATAGGTCTTTTCTTTTAAGTTTCCTCATTAAAACATCTACGACATTAAATTTTTGCCTTACGGATATATATCTTGCAGATGAAAATCACAGAATCAACAACATATTAGAGAGTAATCTCTTTGTAATGTTAGTAAATAAAAAAGTAAATTTTTGTTGCACTTATATTTCTATTACATTAGTATCTTCAAATTCTAATCAACAATTGTTACTGCCGCAGTGAGTCTGTTATTAGCAATGACCTGTCGCAGATGACTACTATGCGCAAACTAATAATTTAATGATCGACCAGTTATCTTTATAACTGAACCCCCTTTTCTTGAGTAAGACATATGCGTGGATTCAAAATAAAGCGAAAACTAGACTTTTACCTAAGCGTATCTCTATTTGTATTTATACTAATAAGTATGACTACAAAATATGCTGGTATAGGATTCCCTAAAGAAGACTCCCTCTTTTACACAACAGGTATTTTAGGTCTTCATGACAATGTGCGTCACACTAAACACCTAACGCTTGATAACGTCGCGGGTAAATCAGAGACTCAGGTTTTTGCATGCGGTTATTCATTTTTCGATAACGGAAGAAGTAGTGATTGTGGTAACAATTTTTATAAACCCTATCTAAATGAAGAGGCAACCATAGGATGGTATATACAAGATAAGTTTTTAATATTCAAAAACAATGTACCTCAAGTGGTAACTGTAGAAGTCGATGATAAGGTGATTATAAGCTACGCAGATACTCTCAGGAATATTAATATTAGTAACAAAATTAACAAGTATATGATTTTATTTGCTTTTCCGTTTTCAATATTAATGTATTGGCTATCTAGTAAAGTTGGCAAAAAACCGATTAGTAGCTAATGAATAAACACTTCATCACATTGGATAGCGATCAGGGGATGCAAATATTTAGCTCGTAAACTTTTGCAAAACCAAAAGTCATTACAACAAAGCAAAACTTGTTATTTTGGAGGATTTTTCAAAATGACGTGTTAAATAACCTTTATAAGAAATAATTTATGTTCAAAAATATTAGAAAATTTAGCAAGTTATCGAAATCTCAAAAAATACATATTATTTTATTTTTATTGTTTATTTCTTTCCTGCCAACCAAATATTTTTTGGAATGGCGAGGTAGGGGTTTTCCTCAAGAATCGCAATTAAATTATAGTACAGGAATTTTAGAGTATACGAGAACCACTGGCAAGAGGTCTAGATCACTCATAATTCTAGAACCTATAGAGTACTCAGATGAGAAGGTAGTTTATGGTTGTAGTTATACTGCAATTACATCGGGTAGTAGTGCTTCATGCTTAGACTTAAAAAGCGTTGAACCTTATTTGGGCAAACATGCAGTAGTAGGCTGGTACGATCAGCCTAGTTTTTTAGGTTTTAAAAATGATACTCCACAATTAGTTACATTAAAGATAGATGATAAGCACCTTAAAACATACGATGAAACATTTCGAGCAAACAAAAAGTCGCATGTATTACTTGGCTTTGTATGTCTGTTTTTAACAGTTCTATATACATTCATATTTATCAAAATTCTTTATCCAAAAGACGTAGCACACAAAAAAATAGTTCCAAAAACACATTAAAGTCAGATACTCATAGCTAGTTTGAATGATAGATAGCCCTATAAAAAGTAAGAGACTCAACAACCCTCATTCCTTGCTTTATCTGATGAGTAAACTGCAAGAACATCATCACATTCTTAGTTGTGAACCAGTATTTACTTTGAACCACAAAAAAACCGCCTTTAATCAAAGACGGTTTTTTGTTTTAGCTTACTATTAGACAGTCTATTTATACTAATCTTGTAGATAGCTTAATAGGCGCATAAACTCAATGTACATCCACACTAGCGTGGCAAGTATACCAATACTGAATAACCATTCGTAGTCTTCTGAGATACCCATTGCTACACCGCGATCGATATTATCGAAATCCAACAGCAGTGTAAAAGAGGCAATAACGATGACAAACAAGCTAAATCCAATAGCGATTACGCCACCTTCAAATAAGAAAGGTAGGCTTGAACCAAACGCTAAAGAAAGCACCCACTGTGCTACATAAACTAGCATAATAGCGATAACCGCTGAGGTCACGATCGAGCGGAACTTTTCAGTCACCTTGACTAAACCCGAACGATAGAGTCCTAGCATAACGGCTGCGGTGACAAAAGTTGCACACATTGCAGTCACTGGCACGCTTGGGTACATTCTCATAAAAAACAGTGATACACCACCTAGAAATATACCTTCTAGTAGTGCATAAGGTACAGCCAAAGTCTTGGCTTTTTGTGGCTTAAAAGTGATGAAAAGAGCTAGAACGAATGCAGCAATCATGCTACCGAAAGCTGCTCCCATAATAAAACCTTGTGATAGACCTGCCATGAGAGCGTAAAAGAAAAAACCCACACCAGTGATGGCTGATAGCCCAAGTAATAGACTGGTCTTTTGGATTACACCTTTGACCGTCATTGGATTACCGCCGATCGCAAGTTCTGCACGACTGACAATAGGATTGGCCATATATATGTCCTTAATAATAAAATATAAATAATTTAGATAACCGTTACTCTAGCAAAACCGCCATTATTGTCAACTGTGTTTACGTGACAGCCATCAGGGCTAGTAACACTTTGAAGGTGACTATTGAGTTATAATAGAGCGGTCTATATCGCTAAACAAACACGTCTAAGAGTAACGTATAATAGATCTTATATGGGGCCGCTTACGACAGTTAACAACGATAATTTATAAACATGCTAGTCTAAGCGCTATTTTATCGCTATCATTGCTTAGTATCTTACCGTTATACCGAGTCGTTTTATGGAAAACTCAGCGCAGTCCGAAAGATTGCCACACTTACATGAATCAGAGCTGTTCCACGCTATCAAAAACCCTGCTTTTAGGCGTATTGGTTTGATGGGCCGTGCAGGAAAACGCAGTGTCACTCAAAGTTTGGTACAGATTGCTCAAACCATCAATGATATGAATCTCACATTGATTATGGATGTGAAAACAGCCAATTTACCTACTCTGAATCTGACTGAGATTGAAAAAGTCAAAATCGTCAAGCGTAGCTTGATAGGTGAGATTTGTGATTTGGTCATTGTCGTTGGTGGTGATGGCTCGATATTACATGCCGCTGAAGCATTGGCACGTTACCGTGTTCCTGTATTAGGTGTAAACCGTGGTCGGCTTGGGTTTTTGGCAGATGTAAAACCTGATGAGGCTGCCTTTAAGCTACGTCAAGTACTAATGGGTGATTATCAACTTGATCATCGGTTTCTATTGACTATGGAAATACGAGAAGGGCGTAAGATTATCCATGAAGACATGGCGCTCAATGATGTGGTATTACATGCTGGTAAATCAGTACATATGATTGATTTTCAGATGAAAATTGATGGTCAGGATGTATATAGACAGCATAGTGATGGTTTGATAGCGGCAACGCCTACAGGTTCAACAGCCTACGCATTGTCTGGTGGCGGCCCTATTATTCACCCAAGTATGGATGCCATTTGCCTAGTGCCTATGCATCCACATACCTTGTCCAGTCGCCCAATTGTGGTGAGTGGTAATAGTGAGGTGTGTATTCGTATTCACGAAGACAATCGCACTCAGCCGATGGTTAGTGCAGATGGTAAGCCAAGTGTACCACTTGAGCAAGAACAGCGTCTCTATATCCGTAAACATCCTGACAAGCTCACGCTATTGCATCCACCAGGGTTTGATTTTTATGAAGCTTGTCGTACAAAGCTACACTGGAACGTCCATGCCGAAGAGTTCAGTCTGGATGTCGATGATGATATTATGGATGATGAATAAGCGAGAAGTTTATATAAAGAACATAACAAAAAGTAGTAGTGGAGAGTAGTTAAGATGGACAAACAAACGATATTGACAAGTTTGACGCCAGAAGTGGTTGATAAATTTCGTGTGGCAATTGAGTTGGGTAAATGGCCTGATGGTCGAAAATTGACGCCTGAACAGCGCGACACTTGCATGCAAGCAGTGATGGTCTGGGAGCATGAACATCTACAGCCTGCTGAACGTACAGGCTATATTCATAAACCAGTAAAAGAAGATGGTTCTATCGTTGGAGAAGAGTGTGATGTCGAGCATGAGCATCATTACCCAAATATGCCTAATCCTAAAGGTGCGGTGCAACCTGTTAAGTTTCATAATAAATAAGCATCTATTATGGTAAGCCGCAATAAAAAAGCCACGCTATATGTAGCGTGGCTTTTTTATTATATGATGGGCCATTAAAGTGCAGTAGTATCAACGCTAGGACGTGGTGTCAATGGATTTTTTTGCATCAAAAAACCTTGCCAACCCCAATGCAAAAAGTTGCGAATATTGGCATGATCGGTACCGTTAGGTGTTGCTTGAACTTTGGCGTAGTGCTCGCCGAATAGTTTTAGCGTATCCAATTGATCAAGACCATGGTGTTTAGCAAAACCAAAAATCTTGGCACTGCCTTCATTTTCACCAGCTGCATTATGGACCATACCATTAACAAAAGGGGCAGGCGCATAGCGATAAAAATCATCAATAAAACTGATGACATCATTGAATCCAATGGCTTTCTTATTCAAACCATTAAGTAGAGCCGATATATCTGATTGGCGAATACTCATAAATAAATGACCTCAGAGCAGATTAAAAAAATACAGTTTTTATATAAAATATCTATATATGATATTTATAAAAACACAATGCTTTCATACGCTCAATGATTAAGCATGACAGCTTAGCGATTAAAGTAATCTTCATCATCAAAAGAAGGCGCAAAATTACCTTGCTCTAGATGCTGCATTTGCGACTGTACAGAGCGCTCATGCTGAATACGTTGATAAATCTCTTCGCGGTGTACGGCAATATCTTTAGGTGCATTTACACCGATACGTACTTGATTACCTTTGACACCTAGGACAGTCACACTGACCTCGTCACCAATCATTAGCGTTTCACCTACACGGCGTGTCAAAATTAACATGCGTCACACTCCTTATGTCGCATTGACAGGTTATTACTCATTATATTACTTCTCAATTGCAGGACATCACCGTCGTACTGAATATGTCGTATGTTGGTATAACGATAATATTTAAACGTTGTACCAATGACGGTAATGATAGGTAGATTCATTTAGCCCAAATGAAAGCCCATTATAGGGGGCATAACAGATACTGTCACGAGTTTTCACAAAACTATTAGTTAACTACTAAGCCTAGCAATAATAAAAATAGGATCTAAAAAGACCCTATTTAATCAAAAATTATTGAATGCTATGAATAACAAATATGTGATAGCTAAATTTATATTTTAATAAAAATGATAGCCCAGCTATACAACTAGGGATCAAGATTATCAGAAACTATTATAACCCAGCGATCTTACTTTCGCCATCTTCACGATCAAGACCAAATGCTGTATGTAATGATTTAACAGCTTTTTCTAAATGTTGATCTTGAATTAGTACTGATACTTTAATTTCGCTGGTCGATATCATTTGGATATTGATGTTGTTTTCAGCAAGTGTCTGGAACATCAGACTAGCAACGCCTGCATGTGAGCGCATGCCAACACCAACCAATGAAACTTTGACAACTTCGCTATTGCCCAAAATTTCTTTGGCACCAATTTCGTCTTTGACTTCGTCATTGAGCACTTTTAGTGTTTTGTCTAAGTCAGTACGATTAACAGTGAAGGTAAAGTCAGTTGTACCATTATCCGAAAGGTTTTGTACGATCATATCGATTTCGATATTGGCACGTCCAATAGGGCTCAAGATAGCAGAGGCAATACCAGGATGATCAGGTACACCGCGCACTACAATTTTTGCTTCGTCTCGGTTGAAAGCGATACCTGAGATGATTGCCTGTTCCATACTGTCTCCTTCGTCTATCGTAATTAGGGTGCCGACATTGTTTTGAAATTCTTGGTCAAAACTACCGTCATTATTTTCATCAAAGCTAGATAGTACACGCAAAGGTACACCATATTTACCAGCGAATTCTACTGAACGAATCTGTAGAATTTTAGAGCCAAGACTTGCCATTTCTAGCATTTCTTCAAAAGTGATTTTTTCAAGTTTTTTGGCTTTTGAGGTGACACGAGGGTCAGTAGTATAGACACCATCAACATCGGTATAGATTTGACATTCATCAGCACCTAGCGCCGCTGCAATAGCGACACCAGTAGTATCAGAGCCACCTCGACCTAATGTGGTGGCATTGCCTTCTGCATCAATGCCCTGAAAGCCGGCTACGATGACGATGTTTCCAGCATCTAATTGCTCACGTATGTTTTGATCATCGATGCTTTCGATACGGGCTTTATTGTGGGCATTATCCGTTTTAATCGCTACTTGGCGACCTGTGAATGAACGAGCACCAATGCCGAGATCTTTAATCGCCATGGCCAATAAAGAGATAGAAACCTGCTCACCTGTTGAAACCATTTGGTCGTATTCACGGGGATCTGGCTGAGCGCTGATTTGGCGTGCAAGATCAATCAGGCGGTTGGTTTCGCCACTCATAGCAGAAACCACCACAACCACTTGATGACCATTGTCATGCCAGCGTTTGACTCGTTGGGCGACGTTTTTTATGCGGTCGATACTGCCCATCGAGGTACCGCCATATTTCTGTACTATTAACGCCATAAAAATCTACCTATTATTCATTAATGGCCCTTTGTGATCATCAATGAGAGTCAATATGACGCTCAATCAATGCTTGCATAAATAAAGCCGTATTATAAGAGTTGCGCTCTATGCTGTTTATTTACTAGTCGTACTTAGTAGGTAATAGATGAACGATATGCTTAAACGTTGACCTTTATACCATATCTACATCATAACGTTAAGCGTCAGTACGGTTAAGATGTATGGCGATTGGTTATAGCTATTATAACCAATCGACTATATGTGAAATAAAGTAGCAGTATAATCAGATTCGGTATTAGCCAAGCTGAGCTTCAATCCAAGCAGGTAGGGCATTAACAACAGCGTTAGTATCGGCCGATTTTGGTGCGCCCCCCTGTGCATAGTCAGGCTTACCGCCACCTTTACCGCCCAGTTCACTTGCCAAGTGACGAATGATATCACCTGCTTTGATTTTGGTCGTGACAGACTTAGCCACACTGGCTGCTAGTGCAAGCTGATCATCTTTATCGCCAATCAATACAATCACACTATCTGGAAGTTTCGACTTGATGTCATCCATTAGGGTACGGATAGATTTGCCATCGATACCGCTTAATGTACTGATAAGTACTGGCGTATCTGCAATAGTTTGCACGTCATCGAGTAAGTTAGCAGCTTGAGCGCTGGCTATTTTTTGTTGTAAGCGCTCTAGTTGTTTTTCTAGATCACGTTGCTTATCCGCCATGGTGCGTACACGCTGAGCCACATCAGGGCGTTTTACTTTCAGCTGACTGGCAAGCTCGCTCAATTGCTGTTCACCTTGCTGAATATTCTTGATCGCATTCATACCAGTGACGGCTTCAATACGGCGAATACCAGCGGCAATACCTGATTCGCTAGTGATTTTTAGTACGCCAATATCACCAGTGCGCTGTACATGCAGGCCACCGCACAACTCAATAGAGAAAGGCTTGCGTTGACCGTCTACGATGCTGTCTGTACCCATGGTAAGGACACGAACTTCACTACCATACTTTTCACCAAACAGTGCCATCGCGCCTTGATTCATGGCTTCATCAATAGACATGTGCTCGATACGAGTAGGAGTGTTGGCTTGAATTTGTTCATTGACTAAGTGTTCGATACGGCTGATTTCAGCAGGACTAACGGGCTTGTCGTAAGCAAAGTCAAAACGTAGTACGTCGCTTGAGACCAGTGAACCTTTTTGCGATACCGTATCACCCAACACTTCTCTTAGCGCGGCATGCAATAGGTGAGTGGCCGAGTGGTTTTTAGCACTGGCAGCACGAATGCTAGAGAGCACTTGCGCCTCTGCTGTTTGCTTGGTCGTAATCTCACCCATGGTGACCACACCATGATGGATAATTGCTTGACCAGATTTTTTGGTGTCTTGGACTTCAAAGACGCCTGATTCAGTACGAATCTCACCCAATTCACCAACTTGACCACCACCTTCGGCATAGAAGGGTGTACGGTCAAGTACCACAACACCTTCCATTCCTTCTGCTAAGCTGTCAGCTGGGTTGCCATCTTGATAAAGCGCATCAATGGTTACGCCTGTTTCTTCAAGTTGCTCGTAACCAATAAAGCTCGTCGGCGTCTCTACTTGAATAACACTGCTATAATCAACATCGAATTTACCGGCATCGCGTGCGCGTTCACGTTGTGCTTGCATATGCTCATCGAACTCAGCTTCGTCAATCACGATGCCACGCTCACGAGTAATATCAGCGGTCAAATCAAGCGGAAAGCCATAAGTGTCATACAGCTTGAAAGCTGCTTCACCAGATAAGGTATCACCATCTTGTAAGCCTTCAAGTTCAGTGGCAAGCAAGCGCAAACCTTGCGCGAGCGTTTTGGCAAACTGTGCTTCTTCTTTTTGAATAGCGTTTTCGATGATGCTTTGCTTATCTTTTAGCTCAGGGTAGGCTACTGCCATTTCAGCGACTAGCGGCGCAACCATCTTGTAGAAAAACTCACTGTCCGCACCTAGTTTGTTACCATGGCGTACTGCACGGCGAATCACACGGCGTAGTACATAACCACGGCCTTCGTTACTTGGCGTGACACCATCAGCAATTAAAAATGCAACGGCACGAATGTGATCAGCGATCACTTTTAGCGATGACTGCTGCTCATTGGTAATCTCTAAAATCTCAGCTGCTGCATCCATCAAATGGACAAACAAATCTATCTCATAGTTGCCATGAACGCCCTGCATGATAGCACTGATACGCTCGAGCCCCATCCCTGTATCGACACTTGGTGCTGGCAGCGGTAGTAATGTACCGTCCTTTTGACGATTGAACTGCATAAATACACAGTTCCAAATCTCAATAAAGCGGTCGCCATCTTCTTCAGGTGTGCCAGGTAAGCCGCCTTCAACATCGGCACCATGGTCATAAAAAACTTCAGTACAAGGACCACAAGGACCGGTGTCACCCATCGTCCAAAAATTGTCTGACGCGTAAGGCGCACCCTTATTATCACCAATACGAATGATGCGTTCACTTGGAATGCCGATGTTTTTATTCCAGATATCAAAGGCTTCGTCATCAGTTTCATAAATAGTGACATATAAACGGTCTTTATCGATCGCTAGCCATTCATCTGAAGTCAGAAACTCCCAGATGTATTCGATGCCCGCTTGCTTGAAATAATCACCAAACGAGAAGTTACCAAGCATTTCAAAAAAAGTATGATGACGCGCGGTGTAGCCAACATTGTCTAAATCGTTGTGCTTGCCGCCTGCACGCACACATTTTTGCGAGGTCACAGCACGTGTATAGTCACGTGGTTCCATACCCAAAAAAGTTTCTTTAAACTGATTCATACCGGCATTAGTAAATAGTAATGTCGGGTCGTTGTGTGGAATCAGACTAGATGATGAAACTTGGGTGTGCTGCTTGCTTATAAAAAAATCGATAAAGGCTTGGCGAATATCGGCTGAGCGAAATGGCTGGCTCACAGCGGCTCCTTACTGACGGATAGAGTTGGATAGGTGAAAAAATAATTTTGCAAGCGATTTTAGCACAAACCTCCAAGCTCTTGGTACAAGAGTTACAACTGCAGGGTTATTATGTACATTTAGCCATTTATAGCTCAGTTAAATAGCTATTGATTAGGACATGCCCTAATTGGCTAAAATCGCTGCATCGGTTTCATCTAACTTATCTTTTACCAGTGGATTGGACTCTATGACTTGTACTGGGAAGTAGCGCAGCTGTAGTTTAATGGGTAAATAGTTAGGGAAACTGTTGGCCATATCTTGAGCAATAATAGACTCAATCTGACGTACATCGTATGAGCTAGGTGTTGTCTCACCACGGATGACTGCTCGTACCACTTGATGTTCATCTACGGTATCAAATTGTGTATTGGTCAGCACATTACCTTTATCAATAAAGTAGCTATTAATAGACTCTTTTACACTACTCTCAAACTTCTGCTGTTTAGCATTGCTCTGTAAGTTGATTGACAAGTAAGTGCCTAATACGCCTAACAATATTAACGTCACGGCATTGCGCCGCAAAAAAGTTAAGTAGGTGTTGGATTTGTAGTCATCATCAACCAAACGACGAAATCCTAAAACCCATAAGACAAGCGCATTGGTAAATTGAATGGCAATAATGTTGGTGATTGCTAGTAGAAAAGCACCAAGCCCGAGCTGTACTTCACCGTTAGCAAATAAAATACCACTAGCTGCAAGCGGCGGTACCAATGCTGTGGCAACAGCTACGCCCACAACGGCAACCGAGAGGTGCGGTGATACCATCGCATAGGCACCTGCAGTACCACCCGCTAGAGCAATCATTAAATCCATGGATGTTGGCTGAGTACGCGACAGTATCTCTGTCGTCAAAGGCTGATCTTTGTGTAACCATCCTACGATAAAGCCGACGAATACGACTAACGATACACCTATTAGCATAGTGATAAGTGACCTACGCAGTAGCGGCATACGATGATCAATAATGGCCAATGCTACGCCAGTAATTGGGCCTAGCATCATAGCAACGAGCATGGCTCCAATGACGACAGCTGCCGAGTTGGTCACCAGTCCATAACTGGCAATAATGGCTGAAAGTATATTCATAATGAAATACATTCGGCTGGGCAGTGCATTGGCTTCAATTCTGACTCGTACTTCGGGGTAGTCTACTTTTTGATTACTAAATTGCTCAGCGACAAATTGCTTATAAGACTCAAGTTTGGCTTCTTTTTCTTCTTTGACCTCTTCTTCCTGTTCGCTACTCTCGTTTTCTTGATCCAGATCATCTTCTACTGTTTCTTTTTTTTGATTCTCTTCAATCTTGTTTTCTGACGTGTTTGTGTTTACATTACGATCAGAAAATGGCGTTGTGGCTGCTACTGAATCATTAGGTTGTGTATCGGTGGCACCTTGGCCTTCTTCTAAATGATGGATATTTTCTGTTTTAGCAGTTACTTTAGCATCTGCCTCATCGTGAGAGGTTTGCTCATTTGACTTGGTGCTTTCTAAGTTTTCGGTAGTTTCTGAGGTTTTGGTAGTTTCTGAGGTGTTGCTTGTATTATCGGTCTCATGTGGTGATTTAAGGTCTGTACTGTCAGTAGATGTTTGAGTTTCAAGATCAGATGTCTCTGATTCAGGTGTAGTGTTGTCAGAGGGCTCTAAAGACGCCACGGCTACATCCTCGCTGAGTGATTCTATGACAACTTTGGATTCAGGTGGCTGGGCACCTGACACATCTTCGCCGAATTCATTCTCATCCTCATCAAGGTTTTCGGAATGATTTAAGTTAGGCTCTGCAGCATTAACCGAGACATTTTGTTCATTTGGCGTATGAGTATCGTCTAGTGTTTCCTCTGAGATGACAGAGTCGTTAATGGGGTCTTTTTCAGAAGGTGTCATGGCAGGTAGCTTTCTAAAGAATAAAAGAAAGTTATTATTGTAATGATAAACAGATAAAGATGTATGAGTTTTTTGCGGCTGAGGATATATATTGCTTGTGGAGCGGTAACCACTGCATAAGTGGTTTTTGCTAGCTTAGCAGCACTAAAAATTAAAACCTTAATAATAGCATGGGTTTATTTTTTATTCATCTTTTATGGCTGCTATCTAGGGTCATATTAAATACTTACTTTTAATATGGGATTAATGTATAAATGTATTATATCCACAATAAAAGTAAGGAATATCTTATGAACTGGCCATTATTTTCTGTCATCTATTCAATGGCAGCCACGGTAACTGTCGGTATGTTTATGATTGGCGCTTTAGTAACGGGTTTTAATGAAATACATCATATTCAAATAGCCGTTGCCATTGGGATTGTGTTTTCTATCCCAGCAGGGTTATTTTTTACCAAAAAAATTAGTAGTATTACTGGAAATGAAGAAGGTTATGAAGCGTAAGAAAGCTTGCGCCTGTTCAACATGACTTTGTATTTAGACATAAAAAAGACCTCGATATATATCAAGGTCTTTTTTGGTAATTACGGTGGAAAACTATTTGAGCTCGACAGTGGCTCCGTTTTCAACATTGGCATAAACCTCTAGTACATCCCAGTTGGTCAAACGAACACAACCTGCTGAGCCTTGGCGGCTGATGCCTTCAGGTACTGGTGAACCATGCAAACCATAAGAAGGTTTAGACAGTCCCATCCATACGACGCCTACTGGGTTATTTGGTCCTGGTGCAATCATATGAATTTTCTTTTGGGCACCTTTACCGACAGTAGATTTATACCAAGGCATTTTTACCTTATTGATGATTTTAAACGTACCTTTTGGTGACGGTGTAGCATCACTACCAACGGTGGTCGGATAGGTAGCGACCAGCTTATCACCGTTATAGGCATACAGTGTTTTGTCTGCCTTATTGGCAACGATACGGTTGATGCGTTGGTTTAGCTCGCCACGAGTGTTCAGTACGGTAATGGTTTCACCAACTTTATACGTTTTGTTTTTATTGAGCTTATCTAAGTAGCGCACATCCATGTGGAAACGTTCGCCGAGCATCTCTTTGATGTCTTGATAATACAACCCTTTCATTTTTGACTTGGCTTCTGAGCCAGAAGGGGTGGTTGCAAAGTTTGTATTAAGATCTTCTTGCGTCAAGGTATAAGTAACCAATACAGGTTTGTTGGCTGGAATGTCTTTAATCAAGGCATTCCATGTTTTTTGATCCATTTTGCCAGTTGCTGACAAACCTTTCATCTTCTGAAAATTGGTAAGGGCTTTCTTACTATTCATACCCCAGCCACCATCGATAGGACCAGGAGATGCATGGTTCCAGTCGAGTAACGCCTGCATCTTAATCGTCATGGCTGAGTTGACTTTCATATTCGGCGACCAAACTGACTCATTGACTTGTTTGGCATAGTTTGACAAGTTAAGCGTGGTGTATCTCTTACCATTCTTACTTTCGATATTTTTGATGGTTGGATCGTTGCTAAAATCTTGACGTTTTTCACTCTCAGGTAATTCGAAAGAGAGTGGGTCAGATGAATCGATCGATGATATATCGCTAGGCGCTGCAACAGCTTGACCTTCGGTAATATCGTCATTACGATCAGCTTGTTCATCTTTACGTGTCAGCTCTACAGCACTCATATTATCTGCAGCGGCTGATTCTGTGTCTTTTTTTGAATCGATTAATTGCGTCATACTATCAGCTGACGAACCGCTACCTAGTGAGTTGCTACGATTTTCTTGCACATCGAGGCTAACTTTTTTGGCGAGTGAGTCGGCTGTACGTACTGGCAATGTGCGAGTACTGTCAGTAGTGGCGGCAATCGCACTAGCGCTCACAATAGCGATAGATAGCGCGGTAACAATAGGTTTTATTTTCATCATGTTAAATCACTTGTAGTTTGTGCTAATGCAGCTATTATGCGCAAACTTTAGATGCTTCGCAAACTTTAGACACATCTTTTTTCACTTAATGCTTGCTAAACGTCAACTGCTGACGTATTCACTACAGTTGGGTAATATCTTAACGAGAGTATATACAGCTCAAGACCCAATTACCTTATAAAGGTTTGTTATCTTTCGCATTATTTCTATAGGCACAAAAGCGCAAGTGTTGGCGCTGCCTAGCGTTTATGTCTATAATATAAGACTAGGTTTACATTCACACGCCTAGTGAATAAATCGATTTTTAACAGCAAGCAATTTAACTCACCCACATGTAGTCAACGACCATGTAATCAGCAAGGTATGATATGTCAGAAGACCAAACAATGAGCGCAGAAGAGTTTCAAAATCAGTACTTCAATGACAATGAATCTGAAGGTTCAGAAGATAATATGTCATTCGATTTAGAAACTGGACTCTTAGGTGAAGACGATCAGTTTGCTAATTTACACGCCGAGTTAGAAGAAGCGCGTGAGCAGCTCGTTAGTATTCGTGATTTCATCCGTTTTTCTGTGACTCAGTTGCGTAATTACGATGTGGTCGTTGCACAAGGCACGACAGATGAGTTCGCTGAGGCCTCTGCGATTGTATTACATTCCTTATCGCTAGACTGGTCTGCAAATGAGCAAATTCTTGATTGTCGTTTGACCACATCAGAAAAACAGCTGGTGCTTAGTCTGTTAGAAGAGCGTATCGCAGAGCGTAAGCCACTCAGTTACTTGATTAACTTATCCTATTTCTGCGATTTGCCTTTCTATGTGGATGAGCGTGTGTTGATTCCGCGCTCACCGATAGCAGAACTGATACGTCAGCAGTTTCATCCTTACTTTGAGGTGACTGAGTTGGCTAAGCCGTTAGGGAGCAATCCTAATGAGCAAGGCGCAGTGTTTTATGATCATGGTTTAGACGTAAAGCAACTGTCGCAGCCTGAGCGTGTTTTGGATATGTGTACAGGTTCTGGCTGTATTGCTATTGCCCTTGCGACTCGCTTCGTCGATGCCTTAGTGGATGCTGTTGATATCGATAAAGGCGCGCTCGAAGTGGCCATGGTCAATGTCGACCACCATGATCTTGGTCATCAAGTCAATGTGATTGAGTCAGATTTGTTTGCTAAGATTCCGACTGAAAACCAATATGAGCTTATTGTGACCAATCCGCCGTATGTTGATGCAGCGATTATGGCTGATTTGCCACCTGAGTTTTTATATGAGCCTGAGCATGCGCTAGCAGCGGGTCAAGATGGCTTAGATTTGGTACATCGTATCTTGTTTGAAGCACCAGATTATCTAAGCCCAGACGGCTTGCTTATCTGTGAAGTGGGCGATAGCGAATGGGCATTAAAGCAAGCCTATCCTGAAATTCAGTTTGACTGGCTCAAGTTTGCTCATGGCGGTCATGGTGTCTTTGCGATTACTTATGATGAGCTTGTGTCACATCGTCAGCTATTTGCCGCTTATGTTCAGCTCTTAGACAGCATTCAATAGTTCAATATAAGCAGTATCAAAATCACAATCGGTTGGTTAAATAGTCATCAGTAGCGTTTACTGGTTTAAGGATAGTTATGGCAGGCAATAGTATTGGGCAGGTTTTTACGGTTACCACGTGCGGTGAATCGCATGGTTCAGGTCTTATGGCAATCGTTGATGGCGTACCACCAGGATTGATATTATCTGCAGATGATTTGCAGATAGATTTGGATCGCCGTAAGCCGGGGACGTCCAAGTATTCTACCCAGCGCCGTGAGTCTGATGAAGTGGAAATTATCTCTGGTGTGTTTGAAGGTAAAACGACGGGCACATCGATTGGTTTATTGATTCGAAACACCAATCAAAAATCAAAAGACTATAGCGAGATTAAAGATACTTTTCGTCCGGGTCATGCCGATTACACTTATAGTATGAAGTATGGTTTTCGTGATTATCGCGGCGGTGGTCGTTCATCAGCACGCGAAACAGCGATGCGAGTCGCGGCTGGTGCGATTGCCAAAAAATACTTACAAGACCGACTGGGTGTGCAAGTTCGTGGGCATGTGACGCAGATTGGCAATGAATATAGTAAGGTAACAGACGCGAGTCAAATTGATTGGAACTTTGTGAATAGCAATCCGTTTTTTTGTGCTGACAAAGAAGCCGTGAGCCGTTTTGAAACCTTGATAGACAGCCTGCGCCGTGAAGGTACCAGCTGCGGCGCGCGTCTGGAAGTTATCGCCAGCGGTGTGCCAGTGGGGCTCGGTGAGCCAGTGTTTGATCGCTTGGATGCTGATATTGCCCATGCCATGATGAGTATCAATGCTGTTAAAGGTGTTGAGGTTGGTGATGGTATGGCGGTGGCTGGACAGTTCGGTCATAGCGCCCGAGACGAGCTGACACCAGACGGTTTCACTGCCAATCATGCTGGCGGTATATTAGGCGGTATCTCATCAGGGCAAGACATTCGTGTCAGTATCGCCCTCAAGCCAACTTCTAGCATTACCACGGCTGGCAAGAGTATCAATACGCAAGGTGAGTCAATCGATATGCTGACCAAAGGTCGTCATGATCCGTGTGTTGGTGTGCGTGCCACGCCTATCGCAGAAGCCATGCTAGCGATTGTGTTGCTCGATCATTACCTACGTCACCGCGGTCAAAATGCTGATGTCGAGCAGCCAGTTGAATCGATTACATAGTCTTCATATCAATACCAATACCAGTATTTTGATCGTAAAGTAACTGATAAAGCCCTATGTTTGCGCTCATTAGAAATAATTAGAGCGAACATAGGGCTTTTTTGTGGATGATTAAAAGGTCGGGCGCAGTGAGTAAATGCTTAGGCCGCTATTTGATAAGCATCAACTGCCACACAGCGTTGATGGCGAAATACCAATAATAGCTGCTGACTAGGGATGGCGAGCCAATGCCCAAATTCAATACTATTGATGCCTTGATTGGATAAAGCCTGTGCACAATGATGACGGCTATGACCCAGTAGGCTCTCAATCAAATCGTTCTCAATCAAACGGCTTTCAATAAACTGGTTTTTGATTGGCAGGTTTTCAATAGATGATGGTTGCATAGGTTTTCTACCTTTAATGGTGATTACGAATTTGAATAACGCTATCGTAAGACAAACAGATAGAAAACCTATGCAGGAGTGATGGAAAATGTATGAACTGTCGTTAAAGTACAGGACGCGTGGGTCTGTATTTTATGCTTTCGCCAAAGGTAAGGTAATACTTACCATTACGCCAGAATGCGGGTGTTTAGTAGCATTAGCCCCGTCATTTTTAGCGTCTTCATTACTATTAATATTGTTAATCGAGACCTGACCTCCATGATGTTCAATAACTTGTTTTACTAAAGTCAAACCAAGGCCAGTGCCTTTTTTGAGAGTGTTGCTCGTTGCATGCGGCTGTACCTGTGCCTGTGGGGTCGCTACTTTGGAGGACTCGTCTGAATGCATGGCAGATTGGCTTTGATGCGAGAGGCTAAAATAACGGTCAAATGCTTTATCAACCGCATAATCAGGTAGTAACTTACCATCGTTAAAAATATCAATGTTTAGGGTATGTACATGACTATACAGCCGAATAGTGACTGTGTTTTTGGCGAAATAAATGGCGTTGTCCAATATATTCTGCAATACCTGTACCAACCAAAATTGATCTGCAAATACGTGGGTGTTTGCTAATGATTCTGGTGATAAGTCGGTTTTATCAGTCAATAATATATCATTAACATAGATATCGATCGGCGGTAGTTGTTGCTGTTGTAATTTAGCGGCATTGTCTTTTTTGAGCGTTTGTAACACAGGTAATAGAGGTGTTAATTGCCGATTTAGCTTAAAACTGGGCTGCTCAACCTTGGCAAGCAAGAGTAGTCGATCAATTAATTGCTGCATTTTGACGCTTTGTTCGCCAATGGTTTCGATGAGCATCTGCCGGTCTGTATTATCAAGCAGGCTATTATCAACTCCGTCATCTTCTAATAGTTCGCCACTGGCACGAATGGCCGTTAAGGGGCTTTTAAGCTCATGGGTGAGGGTATGGACGTAGTCAGTGACATACGCTCGGTTTTCTAATCGGTGTTTCATCGATTCAATGGTATCTGTGAGGCTGTTGAGTTCATGACCTAAATAAAAATAGGGCTTTTTGGTGTCTTCAGCCAGTGCACCTGTATATTGAGTCACGAGTGTGATGCTTTGCTTGAGCCACCATGCTACCAGTCCTGCCAAAATAAGAGCAGCAATACTCATAAACAGCGCGGTAACGAGCATGCGATTGCGCGTGTCATCCAAATATGGCAATACGCTAGCGACAGGCTTACCGACACTGACAATGCCAATTAGGTTGTCAGTTTCATCTTTTATCGGCTGTGCCACATACATAATCGTACCATCGCGCTGATAACGATCTTGTGTCGTGCTTCTTGCGCCATATTGACCTTTTAGGGTCAGGTATACATCGTTCCAGCGGCTGTAATCTTGTCCTTCGTCATTATCGGGCTCAGGCAAAGAGTCATATATGACCATGCCTGTCTGGTCCGTTACATATATCCGAAAGCTACTATGGTTTTTACTTTTATACTTTGGCTCTCTGATTTTACTCGTTACTGGCGTGCCGATAAATACGGTATCAAGCCTTTCCTGATAGTCCTCATCATATAGCTGCCCTGAAGCTAATGGTACTTGTAGACTTGCTGCAAGTAGTTTGCTGGTATCTAACAAGGTATCTTCGATGACTTGCTGCGCTGTTGGTTTGACATAACCAAACAGTTGCGTAAACGCGGCCACACCACAAATGCTCAGTACTAAGGCAACGGCCAACCATATTCTAAAAAATATACTTAAATTCAGCAGTTTTTTTGGCTCAGTTGTTTGCTGTACCGTGCCGATGGGATGTAGCTTTGCATACCAATTGCTTTGGCTGGCATGAGTATGATGAGTAGAGCGGTTTTTCGCGCTATCATCATCAATTTTATTTGTTTTATGACTCATATAGTTATCAGTACAGTTGGTAGTTATAGAGCGCTAAGCAGGGCACAACGCATAACCTAGCCCGCGATGTGTATGAATCACATCAGTGCTAGCATCGACAGTCGCCAATTGCTTACGAATCGCCTTAATATGACTGTCTATCGTTCGAGCCAGACGATGATCAGGATAATCACTGACGGCATTTAGCAACTGCTCGCGACTGAATACCTGATTGGGTGCTTGTAATAAGGTCAATAAGATTTTGCGCTCGGTATTACTCAGCTCAAGCTTTTGCTCTTGCCACATTAACGAGTAATTGAGCGGTTGATAGTGCCAAACACCAGATTGACACTCAAAGGTTAACGCTTGACCCGACATATTATGGGTAGCGTTGTCGTTTGCGATATCTTCTGTCGATGTGGCCTGCATGGCTGACTGTTGAGACAGCAATTGCTCACGTCGCCAAATGGCTTTTAGGCGTGCGACCAACTCTCGTGGACTAAAGGGTTTGGCGCAGTAATCATCGCCGCCCATCTCTAACCCTAAGATGCGATCCACCTCATCACTACGAGCGGTCAAAAACACGATTGGTAGATCTTTTAAATCGTCTATATCAGAGGTATGACGTATTTGCTGACATAGGCTTAAACCATCGCCATCAGGCAATCCTACGTCCAAGATAATGGCCGATAGCGTTTTTGCCTCTTCGCTGTGTAACATCGGTAGTACACTGCTGGCATTGTCTAGCCAAGTAATCTGCCAACCCTCTCGCTTGCAGGTGACTTTGAGCGACATCGCGATAGCGGGATCATCTTCTACCAATAAAATATGAGTCATGACGGTATACTTATTTAATAAAAATGTGTAAAAAGTGGCGTATTTGACGCGGCGGTTGGTTCATTAATTCATTAATCAAGCATCTCAATTCATCAATCAACCATCATCGCACAAATATTGTCAGTGCCGACTCTGTTGAATACAGTTTGTATGTAGGCGTGATAAAAAGGGCCCTAAAGTTGTTGAGATTATCCTAGCACAAAAGTCCCAAGGCATTTTGATAATGCTTATCAAAAGCCATGGAAAGTTTATGGAAAAATAAGCGTTTGATTGCCTTTGTGGTATAAAAAAGGTCAACCAAGTGGCGACTTGGTTGACCTTGCCAATAATAAACAGAGATGATTTGAGATTAATCAACCGATCTCGATAGAAAGAGTTAAGCCGTTATTAGCTCAAGCCCTTACAGTTTGCATAGTAGGTAACAGTTGCTGGCCAGTCAGAAAAAATACCTTTTACCCCAACGTCTTGTGCCAACACATCGATATAAGTCATCATATCGCCATCGTTATTAATCGCCTTGTCCAAATCAGTATAATACCAACCGCCGCCTGTCGCTAAAGGCTCTGAGCGCTCTAGTGACCAAGTAACAATATCCAAATTAAGCGCTTTGGCTTGTTTGGCATAAGCGGACGGTATCATTTTACCTGTCGCGTCAGTGGTGACCAATATCCAAGGTGGCGGGGCGATGGTTTTAATACCACGTGCTTTGATATTGGTGAGTGAGTGTTTCCATGTAGTAGGGTCATTGTTATCAAAGGTTTTGCCAGTTGCGGTCTCGTTGCTATCGTCGATTAGGTAAATGGCATTCGCACCAAAATCAGGCTCATGTTTAATCCAGTAATCGACATCTTCAATATTAAACGACTGCGCAAACACGTCACTGGCAGCCACGCCTGCGTCTTTGTAAGTGTCAATCAACTGTTGACGATAAGCATCTACGCTATAGCCGTTAAATGGCATGGTAACTGCTGGTGATTTTAGCTCTGGCGTGTGTTTCATACCGAGGCTTTGGGCAAGCTGAATATGTTCTTTTAATGTGAGCACTTGACCATTTTGTGAATATAAATCGGTTCGCCATGCAGCCGTTGCATTCATATAGTCGTTTAGGTTAGTGGCGGTTTTATCTGCGGCATCCATTTTCCCTGTCAGGGTCTTAAATTCATTGACACTAATGTCTGAGGTGCGGCATTCAATACTGTCGGCATTGGTCAGTACACCATTGGCATCTATGATAGGTGGTACGGTGCACTGTTCGGCGAGCGGTGTGGCAAGAATATTCGTAGTGGTATGCAGATCGTCTTGTGCGTGGCGACAGACCAGCTCGCCATCGTTGGTAAAAGCCACATCGCATTCTAATATGCCAGCGCCCATTTGCGCTGAGGCGAGGTAGCTGTCATAAGTGTGTTCTGGTAGCTGTAAAGGTGCGCCGCGATGGGCAATAGAAAAGTCGGTTTTGTTAGGCGTTTGCGCACTACAAGACATCAGCTCGTCTTTTAATGGTCCTGCGTCCATATCGTTGACCAAATAAAAGGGCCGCACACCATAAGTATAAGCTTGAGGCTTAGCTGGCAAGGTTTTGGGTGACTGTTTTAGTGAGGGTTTAATAGTTTGATGGGACGTTTGAGTCAACGTGGTAGTGCGTATATCATCTGCGGCCATTGATAGCGTAGAAGCGGCAGTCAATGCCATGATCATATTAATTTGTTTGAATGCTTTAAAGGATGGATTTTTGATTTGATTCAGCCTAGCCACTGAATTATCTGACATTGTCATGTAAACTGTCCCTACAAAAAGTTAAAAAAATAAATACAACATTGCGTTCATTGATTCATATATTAAGTTAACTGATAATTTTTAAAAAATGATGACAAAGCAGTGACTGTTACAAAAATATTTTATTTTCAATTAAGTTTTGTTGAACATTCAAACAATATTAAGGATACGTTATGACTGACTATTTAGACGCTGTTATCGTTGAGCACAATCCTGCTAACAAGACAGTAGACCGAGCTGTTATTTGGTTACATGGTTTAGGGGCGAGTGGTCACGATTTTGAGCCTGTGGTACCGCAACTTGGATTGTCTAAAGACATGGCAGTACGGTTTGTTTTTCCGCATGCGCCCAAGCGTGCCGTGACGGTAAATGGCGGTATGGTCATGCCAGCATGGTACGATATTTTGGAGATGAGCCTTGAGCGTAAAATCGATGTCGCTCAAATTGAAGGGTCTACTCAACAAATCAATGATTTAATTGCTCGTGAAGTTGAGCGCGGCGTGGCTCCTGAGCATATTGTTATTGCAGGGTTTTCGCAGGGCGGGGCAGTGGCATATCATGTGGCACTTGGCTATCCAAAGCGTTTGGCTGGCTTGATGACACTCTCTACGTACTTGGCAACCAATGATAATATTGATTATAGTACCGCTAATAAAGATATGCCAATTTTGATTGAGCATGGTACTCACGATCCGGTGGTTCCTGCTGTGTTAGGCGAGCAGGCACAGCAGCTGCTATCAGAAAAGGGCTATAATGTGGCTTATCATACTTATCCAATGGCGCATCAGGTCTGTATGCCGCAGATTCAAGCTATCGGTCAATGGTTAAATGGCGTCTTGGCCTAGATAATTGAGCTGTAACGTAATGTAATACAGGGTTTATAAAGGTTGAAACCTACCCACTACCTACTATATAATAACTGACCTTATTGGGGATGTTCTGGCTTCGACGCTGGTAATGAAACTTAATGATGCATGTCGAGAGTATATGTCCTCTCGTAAATTAAACATATATTGTTATAGTCGCAAACGACGAAAATTACGCTCTAGCAGCATAAACCCTGCTTACTGCGCTGCTGATTACCTATAGTTGGTTAGCCCAGTTGAAGCGTCCGCATATAGGTTCGCCACAAGGGATTGTCTCAATCGCTTGGGTTCAAAAGTAGAGAATCGTCCAATCCATCCTGACTGTCGGATCGGTGCGGACTAAAACTAAAGACAGAAACTAAACATGTAGATTCATGAGCGTAATGCTGGCGGACGCGGGTTCAACTCCCGCCATCTCCACCAAATATTAAAAAACCGATCACTCAATGTGGTCGGTTTTTTTTGTCTAATTTTAGGAAAGTCTATTTACCTTGATAAACGGGCTTACGCTTTTCTATAAAAGCGGTGACACCTTCGGTAAAGTCATCGGTCTTTGCCATCATGGTCTGCTGTTCCACTTCCATATCTAGCGCTTCATTTAGGCCAGTGAAAGCATGTACATTTAGCATGTGTTTCATAGATGCCAACGCTTTACCTGGTAGCTGGCTCAATCGCATGGCTCATGCTTGTTGTACACACGTGCAACCAGTCGAAGTTATTATTCAAACGGTGGACGCTAAAAAACCTAATAGTCTATGACAAAACGGCAATGTGACAAGGCCACTTCTCATTTACAAACTTTTGTCTTAAGATAATAAAAAAATTCATAGAAAATTATATACTGAGAAGTAATATGACGTTTCGCAAGTCTTCTTTGATGAGTAAATTGATAAGTAAATTATCTCTTTCTTTATTCGCAGCACTACTATCTGTATCAGTAATGGCGTCAGATTTTGATGATACTCAACGACTAGCCAACCAAGGAGATGCTAGCGCACAACTCGAACTTGCCATCATGTACTTCTACGGTGGCGTAGGTGTAAGTCAAGACTACCAGAAAGCGGCTGAGTGGTACCAACTGGCTGCGAACCAAGGAGAGGTTATCGCACAAATCGACCTTGGGTATATGTACTACCATGGCGAAGGCGTACGTCAGGATTATCAGAAGGCGGTTGAGTGGTACCAACTGGCTGCCAACCAAGGACATGCTCAGGCACAGTTTAACCTTGGGTATATGTACGCTCACGGCGAAGGCGTAAGTCAGGATTATCAGAAGGCGGCTGAATTATATCAATTAGCGGCGAATCAAGGATATGCTGACGCACAGTATAACCTTGGATGGATGTATCATAACGGTAAAGGTGTTAGTCAAGATTATGATCAGGCAATGGCTTGGTATTTAAAAGCTGCGAACCAAGGAGATGCTGGAGCTCAAAATAATATCGGTGATATATACGAAAAAGGTGCTGGCGTTAGTAAGGATGACGTAAAAGCAGCTCAATGGTACTTAAAGGCTGCTAATCAAGGAGATGCTTTAGCTCAAAATAGTCTAGGCTTAATGTACTTTGAGGGCAGAGGTGTGAAGCAAGATAAAATCAAATCACAAGAGTGGTATAGCAAATCTTGTGACAATGGATATCAGCCTAGTTGTGATGCTTATAAGATACCAAATAAAGACGGTAATTAAAGACAGTTGAACCAATACGATAGTCACAATCACCCAAAAACGCATTGCATACAGCGGTCAATCGAAGTCGTGAACGATTGAACCGCCTAGCTGTCTAGGTAGAATTTGCAGACAGTTGCAAATAATATATTTAATAAAAACAGTTACTTATATGAATATTTTAGTTTCCGCCATCTCCACCAAATATTAAAAAACCGATCACTCAATGTGGTCGGTTTTTTTTGTCTAATTTTAGGAAAGTCTATTTACCTTGATAAACGGGCTTACGCTTTTCTATAAAAGCGGTGACACCTTCGGTAAAGTCATCGGTCTTTGCCATCATGGTCTGCTGTTCCACTTCCATATCTAGCGCTTCATTTAAGCCAGTGAAAGCATGTACATTTAGCATGTGTTTCATAGATGCCAACGCTTTACCTGGTAGCTGGCTCAATCGCATGGCCAATGCTTGTACACTAGCGTCTAGCTCATCGACACTGACCACACTATTGACTAAGTCTAAACGAGCCATATCTTCAGCTTTGAGCCTGTCACCCAACATTACTAGTTCAGTGGTTTTGGCCGCACCAATGAGCTGATTGAGTAGATAGATACCACCTGCATCTGGAATCAATCCAATATTGACAAAGGCCTGTACGAATTTAGCATTATCAGCCGCAATACGGAAATCACAAGTGAGCGCCAAATTCATACCTGCGCCAGCCACCGCGCCTTCTAATTTAGCGATAATAGGTTTATGAATGTGGCGTAACTTTAAGCTGACTTCTCCAGCGCCCTCGACCATACCTTTTAGTTTGTTTGAAATAACGTCTTTATCCATGCCTTGGGACAGCATTTCTTTGATATCGCCACCACTGGAAAAATTACCGCCTGCGCCTTGTAAAATAATGACGCGAACCTGATCATCGGCTTCGGCATTATCAAGTGCTTTTAGTACGTCGTTTTTTAATGGTGTGCCAAAAGCATTTAGGCTTTTTGGATCATTGAAGGTAATGGTGGCAATGTGCTGGTCGACATGGTAATCGACAAAAACCTGCGTCATGGTATCTATCCTTGTATAAGTTATTATAGGTGTCTTATCGACGACATAGTACTATATAGTCAATTCTCTAGAAAAGAGTGACAGCGTCTTGCTTGAAGTATCACATATACCTCTGCACTTGGTTGTTTTGCATATTTTTTAAACTGCATTAACTATAGCAGCTTGGTATGATTATAAAAGTGGGTTTTGTGGGCGCTCAAGACACATTGAAGTTTAATAGGCTATGCTAAAATGCTAAAACCCATGTTAGGGGATTATTTATGAAGCTGCTTGAATATTTAGGGATATGTGAGCCTCTTCTATCTATAAAACAAGGAAGTGATTATGCCAACTATCAAAATTAATAATGTGGATATTTATTATGAAGACAGTGCGCCAAATGATGTAAAAAAGCCTGTGATGGTATTTGCACATGGTCTGCTGTGGAATGCGCAGATGTATGACAAACAAGTCGAGTATTTTCAAAGCGACTATCGCTGTATTGCTTTTGATTTTCGAGGACAAGGTCAATCGGAGGTCACCAAGTCTGGCTATGATATGGAAACGCTTACGGAAGATGCGCTAGGACTGCTTGCAGCGCTTGATATTGATAAATGTCACTTTGTTGGGTTATCTATGGGCGGTTTTGTCGCACAGAGAATCGCGCTTAAGCGTCCTGATTTATTACTATCACTTACTCTTTTAGAGACGTCTGCTGATCCTGAAGATCCTAAAAATGTGCCGCAGTATCGTAAGCTTGTCAAAGCCATTCGCTGGTTGGGTGTCAAACGCGTGAGCAACAAGATAATGCCGATTATGTTTGGTAGTAGCTTTTTGGCAGATAAATTAAGGAAATCTGAGCGCAAACAGTGGATCACGATGTTACAAGGAAATCGTAAGGGTGGTGTTATTAAGGCAACAATGGGTGTTATTGAGCGTACAGGAACTTATGAGCAGCTTGGTGATATCATAACGCCGACCTTGATCATCGTTGGTGATGAAGATGTGGCGACACCTTATCCAAAAGCTGAGCGTATGCATTTTGCCATTGCAGGATCTAAACTTGCGATTATTCAAGGAGCTGGACATACAGCGACAGTAGAAGAACCTGAACAGGTCAATCGAGTGATGAGTGAGTTCTTAGCGCATCTAGATGACTGTCAATTGAATTGAGAACACCGTATCCAATTTAAGAGCCTCTATCATATGATGATAGAGGCTTTTTTCAGTTGAGGGTTACGTATGTGCTTGCTACATTCGAGAGCTGTATTCGTTATTGCTATCATCAAGAATCCCAAACACTTTTGCTCGATCCACTATTTCTGTTGCCCAAGCACGATGCGTGGCCGGCTCTAGCATGGTGTTGTTGTATTTAAATACGGCTTTGGCCTCGCTATGAAGTATCGCTTGTGCCTCATCTAAAATGCTTAGTGGCACACAATAGGCCTGCTGTACCAAGGCGATTTGGCTCGGGTGAATAACGGTTTTTCCGACCAGCCCTAAGCTTACATCACGGGTCAGCTCTTGCATAAACAGCGTTGGCTGATCTAAGTATTCAAACACGGGCGCGGTTAGATAAAAGCCATGTGGCACAAAACAGCCAAGTAGCTGATAGGCTAGGGTGCCGATGGGTGTGTCATAGACAATGCTGTGTTTAGGACGCCTGAGACGTAGCGCTGCAAACAAATCATTGCCACCGATACGCAGGGCAAGTATGGGTTGACTAAAGGCTTCTTTAAAGCCGATGGCGAGTTCTTGATTGTGGTGTGGATTGAATAATGCGGCAGTTTCAAGCGTAGGCATCAATAATTGATCGGTGCTGAGGTTCTGGCAGGCCATACGCCAGTTGGATAAGCTGTACATATCAACTTTTGGCATGACGAAACCATCAATTAGCTCAATATGAGCATAGTCCGCCAGCTGCTGTAGCATCATCGGATTGCGTGGACGTATAAATACCAATGGTCGAGTCGGATGTTGCGTTTTGAGATCCGTTTTTCTCGATGGGTTATGGATGGTATCGACATGCATGGCCCATGTATCGAGCAGCGACTGTAAGCGCTCAAGTGCTAGATCGACGTCACTATGGCTGACAGCATCCTCTAAACAAATAATAATACTATTGATTGTTGGTAATTTATCACGCTTGATGACTTGCCATATATCTTGACGAGTGGCAGGCATATAGAGACTGGCACCAAGTTGATAAGGGTGATAGGTGTGCGGCTTAACCATCGCATGACGCTCAGTAAATAAATGCGCATAAGACTGGCTATGGTGATAAAGATGTGACTCGTAATTTGGTGTATCTGACATAATTGGCATCATCAATAGTGATAAATAAGTGGTTATAAAAAGCAGGATATATTATCAAGCGAGTTGACTCAAAGATCGTTACTTAACAGCAATGTCTATTTATAAGCGTCTATTTATAAGTGCTTATTGGTATAGTCGATTCAATTCAAAAGTAGTACTAGGCAACCGAGTGTAGACGTATATCCAATACTTCAAGCGAGACGCTGTAATAATCTTATAATGGAATGGCTATAAATGTTGAACATGTGCTAGCTATCTTTGGTGCGTTGCTTGATCAGTGTGATAGCTTGATAAGGCAGTATTTTATCACCTAATACACTGATAGCGATATCTCGCTGTGCACATAAATGTCTGAGCAGTATCGTATCAGGATGTTTGGCAGTTGCCAGTAAGATACGTTCAGGATCACGGCGTAATATGGCTCTGGTTGCTTCTGCGATTGTTGGTTTTATACGATTGCGATTGGTAATAGCATAATCTGCTGCGATCGTATTAATTACGTCAGCGGTTTGGTAGCGGGGTTGTGGGTAGAGTGGCAAACATTGTAAGGGTTTGTTCAGTGCACGACGTGCCGCATCGATTTGATCGACAAAGGCCAAGCTACGATCTGATTCTATCAAGTTATCATAAAAAACACTGCGATGTAATCCTAATTGTGGATCGGTATATAGGCTGCGTGATATGAGTCCCGATACAGTACTGTTTAGCAGTCCTGATGGAATTAACCAATCCTCTTCACTAGCAGAGAGCCAAGCGACACCAGCTGGGTCAGCTAAGGTTAATAATGGAATGACGTTAGCACCATGATGAAAAATATTGGTAAAGTTTGAATGGTTATGGTCGCTAAACACTTTGAGGCTACTAGCAAGCTCTTGATAAATGGCGCCTTTGCCCGTCCAGCCATCGACAAACACGATAGGGCTATTTGGGTAAGCCTCTAGTATCATTTGTAGTGCTACTGGATCAAGGCCACGATCACGAATGATGCTAATGCCATAATGCACGCTTGGCAGCGAGTAGCTACTCTCAGTATCTGACAATGCGCGTTGTAACAGTACTCCAATTGGCAAACCTGCGCGTACTAAGCTGACCAATACTAACGGGCGCTCAGTATGAACGGTCTGCCTAAAAGTGTCTTGTAATGTATGAGCCAAATTCGCAACGTCAGTGGCGGTTCTATTTGTGCCTTGCTCTAATGCTTGACGATATAGTTGCTCATGCATCGCTGTGGGCGCACTCTCTAACGTCAACATATCGGAATAATGACGCTGACCACTTTGGATAAGTGCTTCTTTTTGACTGACGGGCACATCCGCCACAGCCTCTTTATCGACGATATCGAGTAGCACCGTGACATCACTGGCAAGGTAGCTGCCTGAACCGTAATGATTTGGTTTTTTTATATTAGGGTTAGTCATAGAGGTTGTTTTCTCATATCAGATTGTCATGTAATTGACCGTGATTGGGCATGCCATACCAGTCAAGCAACTGTAAAAATGGCAAATCAGCCAAACTATCACCAAAGCCAAAACTGGGTCGCTGACTGTCTAAATGATTGTCTAGTAAGAATTGTACTGCATGATGCTTATGAACTGCATGCGGTAGTATTGCTAGATTATTAGCATTTACATGCACATAAAAATCTTGATCAAAATTACGTATTAACGTAGGTAGTGTATTAGCTAACTCTATTAGTGCTTGGTGGTCTTTTTGCGCGTGCTTAATAGCCAAATAAATGATCAACTCTTCATTGACAGAACCATTATGAAAACTGTCGATATGTGGTGTAAATACGAGTTGACTACCATCATTTTTGCTGTAATTGGTAAAGACTTGGCTCAGCTGATTCAATTTATCTTGCAATGGTGCAAGCTGTTCATACATGTGCTGTTGCCAAGTGCTCAATAAGTAACCTTCAGCGCTTAAAATAACGGCACCATGTGTCAGTACTTGCCAACTATCAAACGGTAGCTTAACACGCTTGATTTCATGCCGATCACGGGCAGTGACTACGATGAGCTCGGTACTAACGAGCAGCCAATTAAAAAAAACTGCTTGACGCTGGCTCATCATGCTTAATGGTTCACCTTGTTTGTTTACGGTAGCACAAACCAAACTATCAGGTTCGGTGGTTGGTAACTCCCATGCATCAATTTTACGCTGGGTTTGAAAAAGGGTGTCGTCTAAATCCATAAGCGCATAAGGTTTAGTAATATCTAAACTTGATTGAAAAAATGGCATTTTCCCTTTGTGATTAGAATTCATAACAGTCTCTATATTAGGGTGCTTTTATTTGTATGTAAGATGGGTTTAGCTTTACTATTATTTAAGTATTTTTAATCAATTAAATATCTTTATAAAATAGCTGTTAATTCTTCAAATCAAATATAAAAATTCATAATAATACTGGCTGTTGTTTGACAGTGATTAATATGAAATTTTCATTAAATACTTAAGTCGTAATTTTATATTTTTCTCTAATTCTTAGAGAGTTTGTTTATATTGTTTTTTCATATTGTTTAGGGTGTCAAGAATAGCTTTTTTTGGGCCTGTGTTCTTTTTAAGATAAAAACGCTGTACAGTAGAGTTGGTTAAGAAATAAATGTTTTTCAGACTAAAAAAGGTGCTTTTGGTAGTACATATAAAGGTTATAATTAGTTAATATTCACTTGTATGTAAATAATAATAATAATATTTATTATTTACATTTCATGTTTATTGTCATGGCTACAACTATAATCTGATTAGGGTGTGTCCGCATCCTAAAGATGCTAATAAAAAGATTTAAATTGTCATCAAATCAGTAAAGCAATACTGATAATATTGAAATATTAGCTAGGGCGTGTTTGATATTCACAAATAGGGACTACCATGGCTAAAGGATCAAACACACCTTAGGTGTTTAAATATTTTAGACTCTTTAGACGAAAGTTGAAGGACTGGAGGACACACGCCAGATTAACAGTGGTTTTGATATCGACCAATATTTCAGATAACTTTTATATCGGAGCCCACCACCAACACATTATGCAAACTTTGCCACATGTCATCGACACTATCAGTCGATGTTTCTACGCACAATATAATCAAATCCCAGTCGCTAGGCTCAACATTGTAGGCAAAGTTGGTCATTCCAAGTCCGTAATTGTCGCTAAAACTCAACATGGTAGCAATCGCACCGCCCAAAGCAATGGGTGAGCGTGTCAAAGCGCTGAAGTTCACTATGGCTGTTGTTTCAGAGTCTTGAAATTGGGCTTCTATCCATTCTGCCAATAAAAATGGCAGCCACACAAACTCATTGCTACCTAACACCAAAATTCGCTGTGGCAATTGTTCTTTATTAAACTGTGTCTGTCCGCTAAAACTGGTAAAGGCTGTTTTAAATCTAGCCAAATAACGATCAAACCCGTCTGTGCTGTCAAGAGTCGGGAAACGTCCCCAATTGCCAGTGTTGCCTAGCGATTGACTACCAGCGTCAGTGGTATCAACTGATGGCATGGTAATGGGCTTAGGGTTGGGCGCATCCGTCCATTTCCAATCACCAGATAATAAGTGATGACGATGAAAGTCAATATTAGGTAAGCGTTGAGCGATAGTATCATCTGTATCCACTTGTCCTAATGACCAGTCCACTAGCGTGGTTAGGTGGACCTGTTTTAATTGACTCAGCCCAGCATTACGTAGAGCGGTGACAACGTTCACGCAGGTGTTGCCTGTTGAGGCTTCATCATCGACCATAATGAGGGTCTTACTAGAGAGTAATTGTTCTTGTGTCGCTTGATCTGCACTTTGATAAATCAAATGCTGGCTGGCATGACTGTGGTCTTCACTAAAAGTGGTGAGTAACGTTTCACTATTATCATCATTGTGCTGCGCATGACGGGTAGAGTTCAATAATAAAGCATTAGGATAACGCATTTGCAATGCTTGATGCACACCTGCCGATAGCCCAACGGCAGTCTCTGCCATGCCAACAACTAGAATGGGCTTAGGTAAATCGCTAGGTACTAAGTTTGCCAAGTCGGTGAAAGCACTACGCATGCTATTAGGTGCTACTGGGATATGCCGACCTAAGACTTTTGAGACAAATAAAAACGCACGTTTTGGGTTAATACGTTGGGCAAACCCAAGTAAGTCTTCTAATTGATAAGTCGTGTTGCTTCCTGATACATCATTCATCTGATAAGTTAGATCAAGCGTGCCGCGGGGTAGGTTGATGCTACGTTCGTACACATCATTAGGTATTACATTATATTTATTGCTAGTCATCACTGAGTTCTATTCCATATTTTTCGCAAAGATAACGTAGGTCGCCATCTATATTCTGATGTTTTGGTGAAAACTGCCATTGATCATTGCTTCGATTCAATGTGAATAACAGTAAGCTTTTTCCTGATTTGTTTTGAATATCAAACTCACCAGAAAATAATAAAGTGTCTTTTTGCTTATCGCTGATGCTTAATTCAATAAGTGCTTGATTTGTATCAGTAGTTAAGCTTTCAAGCTCACTTGATAATATAATATTCAGTTGCTCGATAGTAGAGGGTTGAGCGCCCAAATCACAACTGAATTCAGATATTGAGATATCCTCATCGAGCTGCTGATCTAGCTCGATGGTGCCATCTTCACTATGTGTCTGTCCATAAAATATCATATCCTCATCACCACGGACTTTAGTTTTTTCATTGACTCTAAATAAGACAGCGTCAACAGTAGGAGCTGTCGTTATTTTTACGATGATAGGGACTGCAGGGAATAGGTTTAAGCTAGGTTTAGTAGCCATTGATTTACCAGCAGACATCGGTGCTAGGGGTTTCTTATTAATAGTTGTAGCGTTTTTTTGTGTCTTTAGCTTTGCCCACATGCCATTAGACTGTCGTCTTATATCGTATAAACGTAGAGCAATAATTAAATCAGAAAATTTTGCATAGCCATATTTATCGAGTTTAATATTGTCGTAGTTTTGGCTAATTTGACTGGCAATATGAGATAGATTTGACCAACCATTATGGTCATTGGGGTTGTCTTGAATGATTTTGTTTAGTGCGCTAATCAAGTGGGTTTGTGTCTGCAGCTGTTTAGTGGTCCATGGTTTTGATGAACTCTTAGATGTTTTGTTAGACGAGAGATTGTTTTGACTTACAGTGTGTTGTTTCAATAAATCTTCTACATAAAAGAAGGTATCACAGGCCTGTGAAAAAGCACTGACGGTATTGCGCTTGCCAAAGCCAAAAACTTTTACATGGTTTTTGCGAATACGTAGTGCTAATGAAGTAAAGTCGCTATCACTCGAGATTAGACAGAACCCGTCATAAACACCACTGTGCAGCAGATCCATTGCTTCAATGACCATACCAATGTCAGTCGCATTTTTGCCTTTTACATAGGCAAATTGCTGCATGGGATCGATGGCATATTTGAGTAGGGCTTCTTGCCAACTTTGAATATGAGCGTTTCCCCAATCACCATAGATTTTTTTACAAGTAATATGACCGATTTTCTCTATTTCTTTTAATATCTGGCCGATATTTTTCGCCGATGCGTTATCTGCATCTATGAGTACAGCGATACTTCTGAGCTTAACTGACATTTATATTCCTTAACACACTTTCTTTAATTGGTTCTTCTTGTTTTTTGATTATCTTGATGTTTTTTAGCCCTGACATCCAACCAACCATAATGCCCCGCGGCTATTTTTGCTCAATTGTGGTGTGGTTAGCGGTAGCAACTTATTAAGCGATGAGTCTGACAAGTTATCTAACTCAATACCTGCGCTTGCGAGTAACGCAGATAGCAACTGAAATTTCACTGCATAGTTCATATTTTGCGCATGCTCATGAACGAGACTTGATGTTACCATGCCAACGACTTCGCCAGTAGGTAGTAGTAGAGGGCTGCCGCTAGAGCCAGGTTGAATGGGCGCAGTAAATTGCATATAGCGAATATCATCGCCAAACCCTGTCAAACTAGAGATACAGCCTTGTGTTACTTGCAATTGACTACTAAGTCCTGACAGCGGGAACCCCAACGTAGTGATAGTCTCACCCAAATTATCACTACATTGTTGTGCGAGCGGCAAATAGCTAGTTAAAGGTTCACTCACTTTAATAATCGCTGAATCGCTACCGATATCACTGAGTACCACTTGCGCTTCACGGTCTGGCTGTCCCTGCTGTCGTATGCCAATCATAGCCGCCGACTCAATTACATGATAGCAAGTTAAGAGGTGATATGGGTCAATGGCAAATGCCGTACCAGTCCATGTTTCACCAGCTTGTACTTGACGCGGTGTTCGTGTCTCATTATTCGGCTGAGTTCGCTGCTGCTGCTGAGCTGCCTGAATGAGCGCATGTGTATCTGGCGGGCGGGTATCAAGGCTGATTTGTACTCTATGCTCTAAGCTTGCCAAGCCTTGAGAAGAGCTTTCACCCAGCGCCCGACATTTAAACTGATCATTGCGTCGATATATCTCTAATACAATCGCTGCTTTTGTATGGCGCTCGTTGGCTGTGAAATCATAAGTGATGGAACCTTCATTCAGTATTAGACTGATATCAGTCAGTTCAACTGTTGGTAGGTTTAGACTTGTTTCTTGATAGGTATAGGCAATCAATTGCAAAAAGCTAACGCCTTGTGTATCAAACAAACTGGATAAATCTAATTGCCAAATATTTTGATTATCAGCATTGTTTAGTTTAGCCCAGTCTTTAGGTTCGTGAAGGTAAGCAGGACTACAAGCCGCTTTACGGTGTTCATCTAAAGGCAGCCATATTAATCCAATATGCTCTCCAAATTTAAGGTTGTTTTTTGTAGAAAAAGCCACCGAACAATAAGATTGCGTGATAACGGTATTTGCTCCTAATACTAACGCGGTCTGTGTTGTCATGGTCTGCCTCTAATTGAGTAAATTACAAATCATTATAGACAGTTTTTAGGTAGCTATTTGAATAACTATGCAGTCATTTTAAAAAAAGCGATATTTGCTTATTACAGTAGTTTTTGTCAGAAAACTGGAATAGAATGATTTGTATATCATTGTAATAATAAACTAAAAGTCCCTATTTTTTCTATGGATTTAAAAGTTTGCTTCTCATTTTTAATAAGAAAAATCTAAATCCTGTTTTTTAGCCACCTATCGGCTAATATTACCATTTATCTGGCAATGCTGAATTTCGTCTTGTCATAATGTATCTATTA
>NZ_JBQSVP010000002.1:0-74529 GCF_052376345.1 Psychrobacter sp. AOP5-GZ1-6
AAGGAATTAAACACAATGCCTTTACGTCCTATTGATGCTATATTTGTTCATCCTAAACAACGCTTATATGTTGTATATTATCGCGGTGAATTATGGCAATTGCCACGTATGAAAATTGACGATAGATCATGGCAGAAAAGAAAACCTTATACTGACGACAGCCGCTCACTCTATCTGAGTATTCATCAAACAATCAGTGACCCAGTATTGGCACAAAAACTCCGGACCTTGAACTTGCCTGCCGCTGTACGTGGTAGCACGTTACCACGCTTTGAAGCATGGTGGGAAGCCCATGGTTTCAGCTGGTTAAAAGATAAGCTTTCAACAGGTGAGTCACCACTGGCTGCACATCAAACCAACGATTGGGCAACAGCAACTGATCAGCATGTTTTACTTTCAGCCTACTCACCTGTCACAGAAGATAAGACTCATGTACCCACAGCGATAGCAGATTTTAAAAATAGTGAATCGACGCCTACTGAGAGTACCGATATTTTTGCAGATATGTTGGCAGATTTAGCAGATGAGGTATTACATCAAAAGTATAGAAACACATTCTAGGTCAAGCATTATACGTTATTCAAACTCGAAATAAGTCAATTAAAATAAGAGCAGCACTATATGAAAGACTACAAGCTACTGCTCGCTGGTCTAATTTTATTATCGCTACTTCTCATTGCGGTTTTTGTTTGGTTATGGAGTAATAACCGTAAAAATACAGATCCATTGCCAATTATGTCAAACAACAATAAATCGGTGGCAATGCTAAATGAAGATGAGACAAATATCCTAGCCGATAGTCTCCTATATCTACAAGTAGAAAACAATCTACGCGCACCCTTAGCCGATATCATTACCCGCTTTGAGTCTCGCTACCCTCATGTACAGGTTGTGGCAAACTATGTATCCACCAGTGATATCATAACTTTGTCAAAGAACAATAATCATCCAAGCAAACCAGACGAACTTGTGTTTAGTATAGATATGATTATTGCCAATAATATATCTCGTGATGAGCTTTCAATATTGCAAAAAGAGCTAAATATTGTTCAAGACAATACCTTTAACGATGCTGATAAACTAGAAGCACGTACTCTAAATTCTTTTAATTATGCGGTAAAAGACAATCATACACTTGAAGGCGTTATTCTGACAGATAATACGACTGCTATTAAATTCCGTAATTTTTTACTATCAAGTACCGGACAAGACATTTTAAAATCATACGACTACGATAATATTGAAGGTTATAAGAATAGTGTCGATGAGCTATTTAATCCAGCCAAACTCATAAAAACTGATGCAGAGACCACCTCAGTCAATGTCGCTGATGCCCTTAGTAATGGTAAATAAAAAGAAATCATACCTATTTATCGTTTGTTGATTGCTTTTATGACTCGTTTTTTCTACAATGTCACTCCATAATGCGCCTATAGCTCAACAGGATAGAGCAGTTGCCTCCTAAGCGATCGATCCGAGTTCGAGTCTTGGTGGGCGCGCCATCAACCTATACTTCACTCTACTAAATTACCCCGTAAGCCTTAGGCTACGGGGTTTTTTAACGGATTAATCATACTATACTATCCCTTATCGTACTATTTACCCCCTTTCTATACCCTTAAAATAAGGGTATTCTTGAGGGTATCGACCGATACCCCAAAACAGGATACCCTTAAAATGGCTAGAATCATTAAACCCTTGACCGACAGTCAGGTAAAACAAGCCAAGCCGGAGAACAAGGCTTACAAGCTTGCCGACGGCGGCGGCATGTATTTGTATATCACAAAGCTAGGCGCTAAGTCTTGGCGAATGAACTACCTAAAGCCTATCACAAAGAAGTATGCCACCTTAACTCTAGGCCTTTATCCGGAGGTGACGCTCGCTCAGGCACGCGAACAACGCAAAGAGATTCGCGCGTTATTAGCAGAGGGCGTTGATCCGCAGCAGAAAAAACTAGAAGATGATCGTGAGAAGTTGTTGCTGTCTAATAATACGTTCGCAGCGATAGCTGAGGAATATATGGGTCGCAAAACACACATAGCAAAATCAACGCAAGCCAATAACTATCGGCAGATCAAGCGATTGAACAAGTATATTGGCGACACGCCTATGACTGATATTAAACCGATGGATATACTAGATGCTTGCCGCAGCGCTGAAGCACAAGGGTACTTAGAGACGGCAATAAAAATGCGCACAATGGCAGGTCAAGTATTTAGATATGCTGTGCAAACAGCGAGGGCAGAGCGAGATATCACACAAGACTTGATCGGTGCGTTACAGACACCAGTGACCAAACACCACCCAACCACACTTGACCCAAAAGACTTAGGTGAACTGCTAAATGCGATTGATGACTACCAAGGATCGTTTGAGGTTAGAACCGCTATCAAGCTTATGCCTATGCTGTTTGTGAGGGCTGGCGAGCTACGTTATGCCCTCTGGAATGACTTTTGTCTGGACGAGGGTACTTGGACGTTTACGCCTAGAAAAACGCAACGTAGGACAGGCTTATCTCTTATTGTGCCACTACCAAGACAAGCGATTGAGCTAGTACGCGAGCTATCACTACATGCTCGCAGTAAGTATCTATTCCCTGCGGTGCATACGACGGTCCAGCCTATGTCAGAAAACACAATGAACCAAGCGCTGAAGCGTTTGGGTTATGATGGTACTAAGCAAACTATACACGGTTTTCGAGCGACTGCCAGGACTTTAATTGTTGAGAAGCTGAAATACCCTGAAAATCTGGTGGAAATGCAATTAGGCCATAGAGTGCGAGATATGCACGGGCGTGCCTATAATAGAACGGTATTTTTGGAAGAAAGGCGCGACATGATGCAAGCGTATGCTGATTATCTCGATGATTTAAAGGCTGAATAAAACACTATCGTAATTAAGTATTTCTTATGGCTCCCGGCTGATATATAAGGGCTGCGGCTGTTTTGCGTTCATTTCTCGTGAACGCAAATGAACGCAAACAAAAAAGCCGCTAATAAATTAGCGGCTTTTTTGTTGGTTGTAACTTAAACTATAGCTAGTAAGCGAGCGTGCTATCCGCTACGCTGGCTCGTTCTTCCATATCGCTATCATATAGCACGTAGTCACGCTTGCGATCATCAAGCGTCCAAGTATTGTTGTTGACCGGCTTGGTTTTACTCATATCAAGATAAAAGGCGTCCGCTGCTACCAGTGTTTCAGCGTCACTACTTCCGCAATACTTGCCAGCCATATCGCTATCCGTCTCATCGCCTACGTTATAATCCATACGGCGTAGCACGTCTTTTAGTGCCCACCAATAAGGACCATAAACGCGGTATCGCTGTATATTGCTCTTTAGGCGATCAAAGATCACGCTAGCAGCAAACTCAGTAAAGTTTGCGTCTGGCTTGTTTTTAGCAAGCGACTTGATAGCGGCTTGCGTTCTATCCGCTAGATCGTCTTTATCAAATAAATAATTCATAGCCTTATCCTTAGATTGTAGTTTGCATGGTGAGTTCTTCTATTAAGCGCGGTCTATCAGCTATCATGTGCTGCCAAGCTGCCAAGCTTATCACCCAAACTTTCTTTTTACCGTACCAAAAATACGTTTTAGATGTTCCGTCTATATTAACACCACGACTTACCGCATAAGCCTTTATTGAGTCTTTATGCTCTTTAGTGTCACCACTAATGTAAACCTTGGTGTTTGGAGGTAGGTCGCTTTCGCTATCCGCCGCCTTGCTATTGTTTAATATAAATGCTCTTAATGTAAAGTCAACTTTCATATTGGCCTTAAGCGCGGTAATGCTACCACCTTCAAAAGCCTCAAAATACGCCTTCGCCTTTTCTTTATCTACCGTGCTTTTTAGGTCATCAAAACGTCCAAACTCATTGATATTATGCTCAGTCGCCCCGCCATCTAAAATCGCTTGCAGTTTTGATCCATCCAAACCTAGATTTTCTGAAAACTGCTCGACGCTATCACCATTTTTTGCCGCCTTGCTTGCCGCTTCACTGATAACAGCTTTTTTTAACGCTTCGGTAAAATACTCAATCACATCAAACGATCTAATGTAGGTAGGTGAAGCATCTTTGTAGGCAGTATTGATTAATGCTAGTTTAACATCGTCGCCAATATCTTTATCGATATACTTGTCATCGTATAGGTGATTGTCAAAAATAGCGGTCGCAATACCTTCAAAGCTTGCTGGGTCAGTCTCAGCCGTTATCGACTCTTTAGCGGATTTTACAGCGTCAAAAGTAGCGGCGCCATTCTCTTTTAGCAGGCTATAAAGAATACGGTCATTATCAACGACTTCTTTATCGCTTGCTGCAATCTTAACCCCGCTATTTTTAATGAGATCAGTAACGGCATTAAAGTAATCGGTCTGCCCTGGGTAGTAGTGATTGCGCTTAACAGTAACATCGTCCTTAGCCATAAAGGTTCCGTTATCAAGGTTAATCTCAAAGCCTTGTTTTTCATACTGAACCAACATCGCTTTAGCAAACGGCGTGCCAGCGTTTAAAACAAACAAGGGTAACACGATAGCGATAGGACTATTTTCAATATTGGCATGACTGCCACCGAAGTCAGCGCTCATGGTCCATACGGGTCTAATGCTATCATCGCGGTACTCTGCCACCTCTGGTATCATATCGCTATACTTGGTTGCCAGCGGTTTTAAAGCGCCTTGTAGGTGCAAGTTGTCCTCAAAGGCGGCCATTTGCTTTATTGCACTCAAGTAATCACCACTACCCTTGTTAATAACTTTATCTGTACTAGAGATAACCCCTGCTGGCGTGTTATTAGAGATAGAATAAACCCCGTTACTGCCACTAAATCGATCCTTGCCAATCTTACTTAGCGTCAGCTTACCGCTATCCATGCGAGCCACGTAAATAGCGTCTGGCCTATCACCAGCTTGCGGTTTAATAACGATTGAACCCACCTGAATGTAAACGCCATTCACAATAACCGCCTCTTTTCTAGCAATCCGCTCGCCAGCATCAGCGGGCAAGCTAATACCATCAATGCCTGTCTCTTCGGCAATGTAGTTTGCTGCAATAACGGACTGATTAATAAGCCCTTCAGCGGTTTCTTTAACCTCGTCATAAGCCGCTTGATAGATACCGCCCTCGTTGATAATAAGTTTATCGTTACTGAAGCTATAAGGGCTGCCTAGCACCTGTTTATTGGTAAAGGTCTTAGCCCACTCATCCGTCTTGCTTGGTGGGTACTCAGTAGTATCATTCATTATGCTGTCATAAATACTGTCTGCTGTGGTATCAGGGCTAGCAATACCACCGACAGGGACATACTTGTGCGTTTTATTCCAATCCTCAGCCTGCTCATAACGCTGCACACTCACCGAGTCTAAAATATCATTTAGCTGGTCAAGCGCGATCTGTTTTGAGTTCTCATAAAGCAGCTCGTTCTTTTTGCGGGTGTCTGCCTTGGCAGTAGATTTCTCATTTTTAGTGAGAAGCTTTCTATTGTCACGAATAAGGCTGACCACATTGATAACAGCCTGTTCATAAAACTTATCAAGAGATAGGTTTGCCATCATGCTAGCCTGCTCATTCACTACGTCCATATTGATACTTTGACGCTTAACGGCGGCATTGTACCGAACCTCCTTCTCTTTGGCGTCTTTGGTGGCCTGATACTCACGCATAGCGTCTTTATTGCCCATTGTGGAGATAAGCGCGTCCTGTTCAGTGCGCGAAATACTACCTGTGACCTCAATGGTGTTTTTACCATCGTCTTTTAATACACTACTGATCCACTCGTCTTTTTTATCAATCATCGTGCGTTTAAACTCATCAAACGTACCATCAGCATCGTAATGATAAATAGCCACCTTTTGCGTTTTGTTACCTTGACGCGCGCTGCGCCCGTTACGCTGCTCTAAGCTATCAGGGGTCCAACCGGTTGTTAAATGGTGGATTGCCTGCGTACCACGCTGCAAGTTAATACCGACCTCAGCTTTTTTGTTGGCAATAATCACCTGATACTGATTGTCGTCACTCTCAGCGTTAAAGCCATCTTGAATATCGATCATCTCATCCGGTTCATTGTTAATCTGACCGGTAATGATCGCGATTTTGCTGGCTGGCACGCCTGCACGCTTAGCAATCAACTTTTTAATCTTGTTGTGCAAAAACAGATGGTCGCAAAAGACAATCTGCTTAACGATAGTGCTAGTCGTACCGTCTGCATTGGCACCGCGCGGCTCTGCTTGTTCGGTCTTAAAATTCTCAAGCATGGCGGCGATTTTTGCTGAAGTGGTCACATCAAGATTAAGCTTGTCTTTATCTGCGATATCTTCAAATCTTGATTGCGTTTTACCGTTTAGTGTGTCGACGACAATGCGCTTTCGACCATCGTGCAACACTATCTTAGCCTCAACCGTGATTTTATATTCTTTAAAAACCTTTGTATCACCGTCTTTAGTGTAGACCGCTTTAGCATTATCCTCATCGGTATAAGGGCTTAGGCGCTTACGGCTATCTGAATAAGATTTTTTATTAAACTTATCAATCACTGATTGCGCAAGCTTTTCTTGTGACTTCTCAAAGTCGTAGAAGGTTGCCATTTCGCTAAACTCGCTATCAGCAATCATGACATCCATCTTGCGAATGAGGTTAAACGGGTGAGCCATCAACTCCACTTCTTCGCCGTACTTTTTTTGAATAATACTAAACGGGCTATTGGGGTTAAACGGGCTTTGCGGGTGATTGGGGTTGTTAAGCTCATTATCGAGCTGATCTTTTTCAACCTGTTTAGCGATGGTATAAGCATCTTGGAACATACGCAGCTGATCCGTTACGCCTTCGCCTAAATTAACCTCAACGGCGACCTCTTCACGATCTGGGATAACCACCGACATACCGACATCTTGCGCGTCTTTAATAACCGCATTTGATCCAATGACAGTACGCAAGATATTAGCGTTGCGAATACCGGTAAAGACGTTTTGCGAGCGTTCGCCGCCATCAATAGTTGGCATCACCTCTTCTTGAATCTGGCACATGATCTGAATGAAGTCATCAGCGCCATTAATACCGCCGCACATTTTATTAATCGTATCACGGCCGCTTGCCAGCGATAACATAGAGTAAATCTCAAGCGGACTATTGGTGATAGGCGTCGCTGTGAGTAGCTGCACCCCATCGTTATTAGGCGTGCTGCCACGTACATACCAAAGCTTGGCTTGTGCATCCTCACCACGCGCTGATTGACCAGGCTGTGATAGGTATTTAATGCGGTCGTCAGTGTTAGGTGCGGTAATCGAGTTTTTAAAGGCGTGCGCCTCATCGATCACCACGCTATCTACGCGCATATCTTCCAAAAATGGCGCGTTACTGTTCATCGTCAAACGCTCGATAAGATCAGCGGTTAAACCATTTACTTTCTCATTGTCTTTTTGCAACTCTTTTTCTGAAAAGGCGGTATCGTTTTGTTTGATGTAGTCCGCATAATCGCCTAGTGTGCTGTCCTTTAAGCGAATGCGCTTGAACGCCTCAAACGTCATGAATATTTTGCGGTACTTGCCATCGATAGCGCTTAGTAAGTCCTCGTCATATTTGTTTGACATGACACGGAATTTTTCACCATCCTCACGTAGGCCCACAAAAATACAATCATCGGTATTTTGATAAGCAAAAGCAGCCTCTTTGCGCCAGTTGGACAACACGCTGTTAGGAACCACAAAAATTGTTTTCTTTTTAACGCCAATATTATGCACATGCTGGACGCTGGCAAGTGAGGTGAAGGTTTTACCAAGTCCGACGCCAAAGCCGTTAATACCGCCAAAGAAGCGGCCTTGCTTGCGCACCTCGGCATTCTGATAGCCATGCAAGCTAAGTTCGGGGTTCATGCCAGCAATATCAATCGGCGTCTCATCTGCATTCTGAGTGAAATATAAATTGTCTTCATTGGTCATCATATCCTCAAGACCTGACATGATGTTTTTATTGGCTTTAACCCATGAATTAAACTTGATGTTAGCGGTATTGATCTGCTCCGTCATCCAGTTTAGGGCCTCACGCTGGCTCATAGTCTCAAGCTTAACGCTGCCTAGCGTGACGGTTCCTTTGCCAAGCCAATCACCGATACGATTATACAGCTTGTCCTTGTCTTTCTTCTCAAGACTGTCTTTGGTGCTACTGCCTTTAATATCGATATCTGCAATGCCGCGACCTTGTGCGTTATAAGCGACAAAAGCGTCTTTATGGACCGTTTGCTTTAAAAACCTTACCTTGTCTTCAGCACTAATAAGCGGGGTACGAAGATCAAGCTCAAGGCGCTTAACATCGATACGCGCCACACTGTCACGGGCAATAGATTTTTGCTTAATAAGTTTGGCTTTAATCTGCTCATTATTAGTAAGTTCAATCTGCTTATCAATATCTTTTAAGCGGTCCGACAAACTACCGACTAAGAAGTCATTAGCGGCGATAATTTGGCTGCCATCATGATTGACAAACCAGTCATCGTTATTGATAGGATCAGCGGTAGGATCAATCTGTTTTAGCTGCTCAGGCGTGATATGAAGGCTTTTATTTTCGTACTGAATACGTGCAATAACGCTTTGATAACTCTTAGCGGCGCCATTATCGACAACCTCGCTATTTATATTACCAAGCCAAGCGTCGTTATACTTGCCATTGGCATAATACAGTGCTACGAATTTATGATCTTGCTTGGCGTCACCAGATAACTTAGCGTTTTTGCCATCTAAAAAGGCGTATTTCATAAAATCTGTGATTTCAGGCTCGCCATTCTTAAAGTCATAGCCATATTCATGTAGCTCAATAGCCTCCCGGATAGCTTGCGCACACAATACACAATTCCATGCAGCGGGGCGATCAGCGATGGCACTTTTTGAGGCGCGATCTAACATGGACAAAGCATCGCTAGGGATTAATCCTGCTTGACCCGTTTTTTGGCTATACTCAAACGTGGCGCTTATCTGCTCATAGGTCACGCGAGCCATCACCATGTCGATAGCACTACCCATGCTGGCAAGTTGTTTTTGTATCTCAAGCTCAGTGCTAGTCACTTCTTTTTCTATCGCCTGCCAGCGTCCGTCTTGATACTCTAATTGCTTGCCATCTTGAAATACGACATCGCCGTTTTTGTAATCAATAATTTCAACACCTGCCGAACCCAACATATCCCAGTCGATACGGCTGTCACCAAACTTTTTAAGCATTTTTGACACTTTAGGGTTTTTCTTATTCTCCTTAACGGTCTCAATCTCTTTACCCCATTGGTTTATGGTTGTAGTTTCGTCACCTAAGATGAATTTTTTATGTTCAGCTTTTTTAAAGTAATCACCGCTTAGGTAGTCATCCCAAAATACTTTTGATTGAGCAAGGGTATCAATACCGCCGCCATTGTATAGGTCCATTATCTGATCTGTGGCATCGCTACTGTGTTTGCGATAGATAACAACATCAGTCACAACACTTGCGCCAGTTTGATCAAAAACCTCTGTTGGCATACGATATGCCCCCAAGAAGTCGGCTTTTAGGCTGGTGAGCTTGCGTAGTTTTTTCTTATCGTTCGCGCGTCCTGATACGACCGAAGTGGGCGTGATAAATACCGCTAATCCGCCATATTTTAGCTTCTCAAGTGATCTTAAAATAAAGTAATTCTCAAGCGACTCTTTTCTATAGCAGTCATCCTCTTTCGGATTGTCACCGCGCACCTTGTTACCACCAAACGGTACGTTAGTAATAATCATATCAAGGCTATTGTTCGCCATGATTTTGGCCTGCGCCTCAAAAGGAGAGATAATCGTTTTACTGCGCTCACCATCATTCAGTAATTGAGCAATGGCCCCCGATGTCTCATCAAGCTCGATACTATCAATAACAGCGCTTTCTGGGCTAGTCGCTGCAAACACACCGGTCCCCGCACTTGGGTCAAGCACCTTGCCGCCACTAAACCCCGTCTCGCTTGCTAAGTCCCACAAGGCGCTAGCAACATCTAGCGGCGTATAATACTCGTACTGACTACCACGAAGCCGCTTACCGTTCTCATCGGCTTTAGCCTTTAATCCGCCACCACTACCGGTATATTTAGCAAGTGTTTCTAACTGCTCATCGGTTAAGTCGTCACGGGTTAAGCCTTGCTCTTTAATGCTTGCCAGCAACTCGATAGCGGCGTCATTGGCTTTTTGGCGGGCGGCCGCCTTTTCAGGAACCGCAATACTAGATCGGTCAACCATTTGGCTGGACTGATCTTTAGTACCTGTGTTCGACTGCACCGTGTTGTCTGTTTTTAACTTGGCGAACGCACCCAGCTCTTTTAAGACAGATAACAAGTCTTTAGCAGTGCTTGCGCGGCTTTGAATATTATCAGACGCCTTGAAGCTGGCAAGCGCGGTCCGAAGTCTTTTTAATATAGCAAGTTTCTCTTTCATAATTGGTGGCCTGGTTGGTGTTATCGATTCCTTATTATGAGGTATAACGACTTGCCAGCTTTTAGTGTGTTCCACAAAAAAGCCCTATCTTTTTGATAGGGCTTGGTAAGAGGCAAGGCAATTACTTACTGTACTAGACAGCCAGCATCCAGTCCGTAGTAAGTGCGTCCGACTGGCTGATAGTCCACGGTACAACTTCGCCGCTTGCGGTTTTAAGGGCGATATACGCACCGTATGGCACCATGTCATCAGGATAGTCGCCCACTAACACGCCCTTGGTGTTACGCTGTGCTGGATAGCTTGCGGCTGGCACGATATACACAAACATACCCTTGCCGTTCCAGCCTTCACGCTGCACACGCTCGCCCACTTCCATCAGGTGTAGGGCTGTGCCAAAGTCAACAAGATCACCTTCTTTGATTGGGTGTTCGCTTCCACCTTCCACAAACTCACAGCAATCACATAAAGAGCCGCCACTTGCCAGCGTAGCGATTTCATCTTCGGTTAATTCGTGTTCGGGATCAGAAGGTGCGGTGCATTTAACTGGTAAGTCGCCTGTTTGTCCTGCAGTACATTCATAAAACTGGTCATCAAACATTTCTTTGGGCATCCACGATACATAACCGTCAAACTCCAAAGTATTAGGCGAACTATTGATATCTTCAATCAAATACCCCTTATCGCTACCATCTTCATCTGCCGGTAAACGCCAGCCTCGCAAGTCGTTATACTCTTGACGGCTCATTGGCTTGGCATTTACTTTTTTTAGTGCGTTAAATCGTTTCATGTCTGCCATGATTAATCCTTTCTTAGTTGATTTTAGGCTGCAAGCATATCGGATTTATCATCCGTAAACTGTATGGCAGTCATAATAGTTTTAGCATATCCAGCAATAAGATCGCGCTTATCACGTCCATTGATGACATAACGCGCCAGCACAAACTCATTAAAAGTGCCAAACGTAACATAATGCGGAATACTTTTGCCGGTAAACAGACCTTGCATTGATCCGGTTACTAATATGTCGGCTGAAATATCGGGTTCAAGCGCAAGATCGGGGTTGTTAGCAAGGTCTACGCCTAGTATTAACCCCAACTTGATATAGTTATCGAGCCACGTAAGCTGGCAATCCCCGCGCCCAAAAAATAGGTGAGGATAATCAGATTTTAAGTAAGCCGGACGGCTAAGATTGCCATTACGAATGCCATAAACAACCCCTTTGCTGTTTTTAAACCATTGACCATAACGCTTTTTGCGACCCTTGCCATACTCATTAATAGGAGTCATGGTTGTGGCGCTCTCATGCCATACAGTCGCTAGAATATAGGCGGCGTGCTGCGGCGACAGCTTGGCACGGTTGCAAGCTGCCATAATACGGTTAAAGCCATCTACTTGAGATTGACTAAAAGAGCCTGCTAGCTTGCGTCTCAGATAAGCCCAGTTAAAATCAAGCTGTTTGCCTTGTGCTAGGTAGGCTCGTTGCGAGTCACCGCCCCACCAACCATCAGCAAGTACGCCCAGCTCTTTTTGCATTTCAATAATTGCCATGATTACACCTCTTTTTGTTTAATTGGTTTGCGTAGGCCGTGCGCTCTTTTGCATCGCCTAATAATCAACTTTTTAAAGTGCCAAATATTTAAAATCAAAACGATTGTTCGAGCTGCTGTGGTAGACCACGACGGCTCAAAACTACTGCTTGGTAGTGACGCTGAGACTAAGAATATCCATACGATAATCCAGCCGCCCAACTGTCCAAGGGTTTCTTTTGATGTTGTATTGAATCGATCTGACAATAAACAACAGGTGCATATCATGAGGCCAGTAAAAGCTAATAATGTGTTGATGATAGGTATCACTTATCACCCCCTGAGAATCTATTGATCCATTTTAGGATAAGGTTTTTAACAATAGACTGAACACCCACCTTGAGATCGTCATCTGCTGACAATTCTAGTATCATGCGTAAAAATATCGTACCAAGTAGTCCACCAAAAAAAGCGGTTAGCATCATAATGGCGACCGTTGGCTTGTCATTGATTGCTGGCAAGATAACGAATGAGATGATAAAACCAACCACTATCGCTAGCAGCAGATTGCCCCAAAATGTGCCTTGCTTCTTCATGTAATCGTTGGTCATTGCAAGCCCTGCGCCCACAAAAACCAGTAAAATTGTCGCTACTAAAAAATACCAATACGGTAAACTTAGATATAAAAAGGTGTGAGGCTCATTGAGTTGTACCATCACACTGACTGCGCTAATAACCGTACCGCTACCTGACAATGCCAGTAGTTTGGTTGTCTGCACAGCTGAATAGTATTTGTCTGGCATTGTCTATCCCAATTAAATTGATGATTAAATATAATCACTGTCGTGATCTGATTGCGTTATCTGCGTATCTGATTGGTTTTAATGATGGCATCAAGACGACTAATAACAGCAATTTTATGTAGATGCTCGCTTTCTAGGCGCTTAGACACTAAATCAAAACTTGACGATGTTTTGTACATTGTTAAAAAAGATAGTCCTATTTTAAGCGCTTCTGGCAAGCTCATATTGCCGTGTTCCACCATCACAAACGCATCATCAAGCAACGCACTCTGCAATAACTCTGGCGATCCCTTGTAAGCTATCAAGGGTGAGAAATCGTGACGGCTCATTGCTGCCATCACCTCCTTGACTAATAACGGTTAAACCTTTGTTTTCACAGCCCAGCACTACGAAGTGAGATAGTGCATCAACCCCTACGCTATAGGCATCATGCAATATATTAAAGTTGCCGTTAGCATCCAATCTATCGATAATCTTGATACGGCTTTGTATCGCCTCGTTAATCTCGTTATCAGTCATGCCCGCATCAATCACGTCCCACTTGAGATCGTCGCTACTGTCGCCGCCAATCACGGATGAGATATCACCACTAAGCTGGCAGGCCATTTGTCCGACAATCCAGTCGTAGACATTCTCACAAAGACCCTCAAGTACGACGACATGAGCGCCTAGCAAGTGATTAACATACATATCACCCACTTGGTGGCACTTTGGCACATCTGACTGAATAGTAGGCAGGGCGTAACCATCAATATCACTGTCCCCGATATGCTGGCTTTGCGATATCGCTTGGTGATTAAGTAGGACAAAATAACGCTCTTGTGCGGTTAACTTGCCAGCCAAGCTAGGATTGCCCGTTAAGTGCGAGATCATGGCGCTTAATCGTTTTTCATTGAATGCCACGGGTATCTTGGCAATATCCATTGCTTGCCCTATCTGAAGGTCGGGCAGCAATACATTGGTCTCTAAAAGCTGTACGTCTAAAGTAGTTTCCATGTTTATCCTTTGGGGTTAACGACCCATATCTATAATATTTTGTTGGTCCCATGCGGTGAGGGATAAGAAGGTGACTTGCACTTTGACAGCTATACGGTTGCCGTCCTTGGTCATTGGCGCAGTAATAGGTGCTGATACGCTCTCAATCACCAGTGGCTTATAGGTTTTGCCGCCGTATTGCAGTTGAACCATTGGCGGTATCTCTGACGGGAACATGGCTGATAATCCCTCATCAAGCGCACCGACAATCAGCGATGTGTTTGATAAGCTCTTAGCGGACGCCCAGCGCTGCAACTGACTCACCGCTGCCTCAACCTCGGTTGCGGCATCAGCCCATGCTTGAAAGACAAGGCTACCAGTGATGCGTACTGAGTTTGACGAGGTGAAAATTTGGCGGCTATTGAGCTTGGTAAAGTTGGATTTACCCAGCAGTCCCTCTAGTTCAGCTTGGCCTTTTTCAACAATACCTTTGGCGCCGATGAAGCTAGCAGCCGCATCAGCCGCGTCAGCGACTACGCCACCACCAGCAGCAAACAAACTGTAGCCAGCAGCAGCGGCCTGCCCTGACTGAATCATACCCATTAAGTTAGGTAGTCGACCCTCTGGGTTTGAGGACTCAAAAGGGGTGCTGTACTGCGACTCGATGGTGAATTCAGCATCCTCAAAGATAGACTCAACCGTAGGCTGGTTGGTATCAACCTCATAAGTCTGTGCCCCTTGCCCGCCCTCAATATTCCCTTCGATCACGGGCCGTATTTTGACGACAAGGTTTTTATTTAAACCCTTCTCGCCCCAGGTGCTACCAATGGTATTGCCATTGGTAGTCTTGTTTTTGTTGGTGGCTGGCGCGTTTGGCATTAGTTGCCTGCCATGTCAGACATCGCTTGCATGGCGATAGTCATCAACTTGTTTTGATAGACCTCACTTGCAGCCTCAAGTTTTGCGGTAAGCTCGCTATTGCCCTCAGCTTCTTCAGCAATAGCGCTTAGCGCATCAACATCAAAAATCTCTGGGTCAAAGTCGCTTGAGTTTATCTCATTGACTATGCCGTCGACTTTGGCGGCTAGGTTGGCTGTGTTGAAGTCGTCAAGTGGGCTGGCTTGATTTAGCCAGTCGTTCGCCTTTTTAATATAATCTGATAAGTCGTTGGTGTACTGGTAATCAACAATGTTTCCGTTTTCAGATTTTTCGATAGTGAAGTCTCTAGGCGCTTCTTTTGATGACTGGCCGTCATTGTTTTTGAATTTACCGTCAATCTCGACCTTGCGATTAGATACTTCTTTGGCTGCTTGGAATACCCCTAAGCCTGCATGTCTTGATTCGATAAAGGTGCTAAAACCAAGCGATTCTGCCATTTTGTTAAGCTGATCCAAACGGTTTTCTGTTAGCGGCTCTCTGGCCTCCCATTGGTCGGCGTTATTCATAGCATCTTCGTCATCATTAGCGTAAGCAGCATAAGGGTTGCTGGATGAGTAATTCTTGTCGCTTGTGGTAGCTTGGTTGTCAGTCACTACCGCTTCTTCTACTACCGTCTCATTAAACATATCAAGCGTCCCTATAGTGTCGGTATTATCATTAACTTGGTTGTTGGCGTGTGCGATAACATCAGCGAGTGATAGCGGCTCAGGCTCACCGAACATATCTAGTGTTTGACGGCTTACGCTGTCCTGCTCGATATAGCTTGCCATTGCATTGAAATAATCGGTCATCTTCTTAGCACTGCGAGCATTAGCGGCTAGGAATACCGCAAGTTCAGCGGTGGCATCGTCCACTTGCTCAAATAACCCTTGTTGCAGCACGTATTCTTTAATATCTTGATTGCTAAGCTTGGCGTTCATAATCATGTTGGTGGCATCAACAATGGCGTTTTTAACCTCGTCGCTTAGCGACTGCTCGACACTATCAACCACTTTTTCAGCCAAGTCCTGCGCGTCACTACGGTTGACCGCTTGTGCTGCTACAAACTTAGGCGCGGCCATTGTTAGGGCGTTTAGGGTGTTTTGTAGCTCAGGCTTTGTTTGATCTGCCATCATCTCAAGCAAGCGGTCATCGTCATAGGCTTTACTGAACAATGCGCCTTTAATGCGAGCGACTAGCGCTTGAGTTGGATTGCCGTTACTGTCGGTATATTGCGCCGCTTCTGTCGCGCCTAGGCTGGCTAGAAACGATTTTACGAATGGGCGGTTACTGGCGGCTAAGATGTCGCCTGACTCGCTAGGATCGAATAGCTCTAACATGCCAGCATTAACACGCTTAGCATCTGATTTGGCGCGTTCTGAGGCGGTAAAGCTTAGTTTGTCGTCTTGGTTCGCTTCTACTGCAAACTCACTACGGTTCACTTGCGTGGTACGCATACGCACAAGGATAGGCTGCTTATAGCTCTCTACTTGCTTAGCGGTCATACCGAACATATCAGCGTTCTCAGCAAGCCATTCTCTGTACTCGCTAGCATCGCCATTGGCGTAGGCCATCTTGATCGCAATAGTGCGACCGTTGCCGCTTTCTACCACTAGGTCATCACCCACGATAGGCGCGCCGGTATCAACACGGCCAGTACGACCTAAGCTCTCAGGATCAAGTTCTCTTGAGGTTTTTTGTACCCAAGCAATAGAGGATTCACGCGCACGGTCACGCGGCTGTAGCTCTTGTGGGTATTTAGGGTTTTTGCTGCCGTTCGCGGTATGCGAGGCGATCAAGAATTTAGCATCAACTAAAGCAAAGACGCTTTCAATTTTGGTGCCTTTAGGGGTTTTGGCCTTATTGGATTTGCCTTTGGTGATTTTTTTGTTGTTGGGGTTGGTTGGGGTGTGATCTGGATCGGTGTCGGTTTTCAAAACATCCGCGCCATTAGTTAGGGACAAAACTGACATATCCGCGCCTAAGCCTTCTAAGTAGTTAGAGATAAAGCCTTTAATCTCGGTTAAGCTGCCGGATAATTTGCTATCGTTATTTATTGATTTTATTGATGCCTCGTACTGGTTATCATCGGTTTTAGTAACTGATATATAGCTCAGCTCGCTAAACGAATCAGCAACATAGGTACTAGTATTTTCATTAGGATTAGTATCAGCTAATTCGTTATCAGTGTCGTGATTTGCGGTATCTTCGATAGATGTCTCGTTTAAAATAAACATATTCAGCACCCCATCGACTGTTGCAAGGTCTGCCTTATCGAACATAGTTTGATCTTGGTTGACATCCTCACTATTTGGTGCTTTAATATTAAGTGTGCTTGAAGCAACCCCTGAATAGTTATCAGGGATCGCTGTTTCAAGCACATTGTCAAACTGGTTGACATCACTGTCATCCGCTTGGTAAGATTCATCTAAGAAGTCTTGGTATTGGCTAGATCCGGTGAACCCATCAAATGTATTTTTGGTGATAGTATCCCCTAGAGCTGCTAAGGCTTCTTTTTTGTCTATACCTATGTCATATAAAACCTCGCCTTCGTTATTCTTCTCCAGTACGACTCTTGCTGCTTTTAGATTGCCACCTACTACCACTGCAACATTCAATACATAATACCCTTCGATATTAGAGCCTTTTTCTTTGTTCAAAGCAGTGTAATGCCCATATTTGCCCTGTTTAATCATTTCAGGAATAGCGGCCACCAGCTTTAGTTTTTCACGAAACGTATGATTTGCTTTAGCAATATGTTTACCACCGCGCCGTCTCAACAAAACATCACTGTCAATGGCAGGACAGAAAACAACCTTATCTTTTAAATTGTTGTCAAAATATGCCATCGCATTGTTTTTTGCTGTTTTAAAATCAACATCCTCACTTACGTCAATCTCTTTACCTGTGATAGTGATAGGTGCTGCGACATCGGTGTCATCTTGCGTAGTGCTGTCTTGGCCAGCTGGCTCTGCTACAGTTTCGTCAACTACCGACGTTTCTATAACAGGTTCGACGACCGGCTCAACCACAAGCTCAACTTTAGGCGCTTTCATAGCCGCATCAATCTGGCTATTTAGGCTGGCAATATCTTGATCCAACTGCTCGATAGTGGCAGTCTTATTTTCAATCGTCATTTTTGCTTCTGCTAGCTCATTATCTAGCTTTAAGCGCTTGGCTTGTGTACGCTTAAATGGCATAGAGTTTTTGGCAGCTACGCGCATGATTCGACTAGCCAGCGCAGGCAACTGGACGTTATCACCTTGTTTTGGTGATAATGCGGCGGTCACATCACGCTTGTTTAACATCCATTTCCAGCTAATCATGATATCGCTTGGCATTAACTTGGATGGCGTACTGTCTGGATTGTGGAACCAGATAGACAATTTTTGACCGTCTGATAGATCAAACACAAAGGCAATATTAGTCACGCCCTGGCGCTTAAATGGCTTGGTTTCAGTGACATTAGTAACTGATACCGTATCGTTACCGGCACGGCTCATCGCGTTATATAAGCGATCTTTCAATAGCCCTAAACGGTTTTTGGTGTCCATCAAGGCATCAAAGCTCTGCTCAGGTTCAGCGCCCAGCAAGTCGAGTACGTCTGCAAGCTCAAATTCGTTTACTAAGTCGCTGCGAGTATCGGCACGAGTCATGTCTAGCATGAGTGTGCTATCACGCCCGTCATGGCTTAATAGCTCTGCTCCTTCGCCCCACTCCACACTGTCAAAGGTAACGCGATCAGCTTCATAAGCAAGCTCTGAGGCGGTAATGATCGGTAGGTAGTTTTTATCCTGCGAAGGGTTGTCCATAAGCTTGTTGATGGCGTCAACTGAAAACGTGCCAGCGTTCGATTGATTGATACTGTCAAACTGAACCAATCCCTCACCAATCACTTTTAGGTTAGCTGCGCCTAGGCTGTCAAGCTGGGTGCGCGCTACCACGGTAGCGTGATCGGCATCCATAGCGCCGCCAACCGCAATACTATCGACATACAAGCCCTGTTTATCAAAGGCGTTTAATACGTGCCAGCTATCATCAGCACTACCGACTGCACTATCAAAACTATAGCCGTCACTGCCCGTACTATCCGCTAGAATGGCTGGCAAGTCTCGCTTGTTGCCAGTGATTAAACCTGTTTCGTAGCGGCTATACTGGCTAGTAGGCTGACCATTGATAGTTGTTTTATGGTGAGTATGCGCTTTATTGAGTGTGATATATGCCATTGCAGGACGCCTATGTTTGTTAGGGATAATAAGATAGGTTTATTGTGACAAGGTTTGGCGGCTATGCAGCGGGGGTGTTCCGCTGAATGTTAGGCAAAGAAAAACCCACTTCAAAGAGTGGGTTTATTAGCTAAGAGATATTATCGCTCAAACATAAGTGGCCTGAGCTTCTGAAAGGTTACTGGCACTTTGACAATCTCACTACGCCCCGTACTACTAATCTCAGGACGGGCGCTTTTGGCACCAACCAACCATGACCTTGTGATAACTGGCTCGCTGTTGGGTTTTTTATGATTGATAAGGCCAACACTTAACTTAAATGCGTATTTTTTAGACTCGTTCACCGTGCCATCGTCATTAAAGGCAAGTTTGTGACAAGCTCGGTAGGAATTGGATATATCGCCATTGATGGTCTCAATAAACGTCACATCCATATCATCGGCTGTTTTTTGCGTCAGATACCCTGCTTGATACGAGCCAGCGTAAAAGGTCTCGCTATCAGCGCTACCCAGCGACATATCCGCCTCAGTTGCTAGGTAGCATAATGTTTTATCTCTAAACCAAGGAATGTTAGGGCCATTGCCGAATATATCTTCAATCTTGACCACATACATACACTGCAATAACGCTTCATGTACCCGTAATTTACCATAGAGTAACTGTAAAGACTGCATGTACTGCGAATTGGTTGCCGTACCTACTTTTACGCGCCCAACATCATTTTTGCTAGCGATTAGCCCTTGCACTAGATCAGTCCTCATAGTCATCCTCCATATCGTCTAGGCCATCTGGCAAGTCGTCGTCTTCAGGATTATTGCTCATATCGGCATTACTAGGAGGTTGCGGCATCCCTGCTGGCAAGCCCTCTTCGCCCATTGGTGGCGCGGTAATGGCAATAGCGACCTTCTCTGCAAAAGATAAGTCGTAGTCCAAGCGGTCTTCAAGCATGAGTTGTGTCGCCTCTTTGCCAAGTCCCAAGTCCTTTATCATCTGTACTGCCTGCATCTCGATAGTCAGTGTGTTGGCTTTGTTTTGCTTATTGCTTAGTGCTTGCGCGGTAGCGGCTCCAGCATCTGAGAAGAAGTCAAACTGCCACGGGTACTCTTTAGCATCAAAATATTCCCCGTACTTGATACCCCAATGAATGCTCATTAAGTGATTAAAGGCATCAATTAACGAGGTGCGAATAAGGTTAGATCGACGCATAATTTGTGCGGACGTTTGAAAAGACGCGCCATCACCCAGTCCGCCTGCCAGCATATCCGCCCAACCGACTAAGGATAAATCAATCCCCAGACCACCTGCCACGCGGCGAAGGTTGAGCATAAGTGTCTCAGGGTTAAGAGGCATGTTACGCTGTGATAAATCCCCTACCGACTGCAGTATCTGCTTATCGCCCCATTGTGGCAATACATGATACTTAGTGCCATGCAATGCCTCACCGCCTTTAAATGCCGCTTGTATCTGATCGCGGTAGTTGGTCAGCATTTTAGTAATACTTTCTTTATATTTGTTTTGTTGTTTTGGTGGCATACCTTCCATATTGACGGTTAAAAAGGCTTGTTTGACACTATCGGCTATTTGCTGATTGTTCAGTCCTGCAAGGCTAATAACAACATCCTTCCACGGCTTCTCTACTGGATAGAGGAATGAGCCACCGATTTCCGCTGGCAAGATGGGATTGTCACAGCGCTCATTGTAGATCAGTGTTTTTCTGTCTTGCCATACCTGCATGGTCATCTGCGGTATCACCTCGATGCGCTGCATCTTGACGCGCAATAGCTGTCTAGGAGTAAGCTTGGCAATAGAGCGCTCGTAGTCCTCTTCCTCTAACCCATGAAAGCCGACTGTCTCGCCTGCCTGCTCAAACGGCATAATAAGCGATGGCGCGGTATGGCGATTGTTCATAAGTCCTACCACGCCCTTACGCTTGTCAGTATAGATACGTGCGTAACTGTCCCCATAGGCGATGGCTTGACGCGCTAAGGTGAAGGCGTAACGGTTAATAATGGGCGCAATATGCAATGCCTCACGCTCCACCCTATCGCGCAACTCTTTTGCTCGTCGACCTTTACCACGCACGCGCTCATGCGGGGTAATAAATATCATGTCACCCGTGGTTTCATGCCCGCCGAGTGCTGCCGTAACATGCAAGCTTAATGCCTCTGCTATTTGTGGGTCCTTTTGCATCAGCTCCCACGTTGAGTAGATATCTTGACGGGTTCGCGGCGCGTTTTCAGGGCTGTTAAAGGTGCCAAGCTCCATCTGATTAAGCGCTTCATACTGGCGATTGACATCGCCAATGCCCGCTGGCGTGGCAGACCGTTTCATCTCACGATTGCTAATCAGCATGTTTGCCATGGTATTAAGTAGTTTCATGTTTTACGCCTATTAATGCTGTGTTCTAGCAAATGTTATTGTGGGCCGCTGGTTGAGCCGCCGCCAGTATCAACGCCGCCATGTTTATGAGATTTAAGCGATATGCCGCCCGCCTTGATATCGCCTGTGGCAGACACACTGCCATTGATTGTCTGGTTGCCGTAAGAGGTGCTATTGCCGTTGACGGTATGGCTGCCAGTGATTGACTGATTGCCTTGCATTGAGTAGTTGCCCACTTGTCCGATGTTGCCTTTAACGCTCGTTTCTGCGGTGACGTTAAAGTTACTGGCATTAAGATTGACGGTGGTTGCATCAATAGTGATGGTTTTGGCTTTAATATGTACCAAGTCTTTAGCGTCCAAGGTTATTCTGGTGCGTGCTAGTAGCTCGATATTTTCTTGACGTATGCGGCGAACATCCACCACCGCTCGCCCTTGCCCGTGACGACGGTAAAAAGCAATCACTGGCATTGAGGTGTCGCCTTGCTCAAAGAACACCCACACATCAGCACCAGCTATCAGCTCGCGCTCTGTGTCCATGTCATCATCGCCTATCGGGTAGGCAATCATGGCGGTGATGCCTTCTTCTACGCCATCCGTAAGCCCTGCGATAGAAACTTTAGCCGTGCGATTGGTGTTGTCGTAGCTGATAAGTTTGGCGGGGTGTATGTATGGTGATACAAGACTCATGATCTATCCTCCACGCCAGCAAGCCACGCTTTTGTTGCCATAACAGCGGGACCGCCTAACGCTCCTGACTCGAATCGGTGCGCGGCGGTTAAGGCTACCAATGTTTTGTTGTCAACCGTTATAAGCTTGCCTGCGTCCAAGCGCTCGTCGAGCTGGCGAGTAATAGTGGCTTTGGTGATAAGTATGCGCCGCAAGTTCTGTAGCTCGCGGTTGTCTGCTCGTGGGTAGTATTCTATTGAGCGCTCAGTCCGTGCTGACCCTAATATATCTGAGCCATTGTCATCAATAGACAGATAATTGACGTTGCCGTGCCGGATAGCGTTCGGATTATTGATCCATTGCACAGCGCTTTTATCAAACAAGGTCGCCGCGCCTATCATTAGCTCGTTTAGGCGAATGACTGACAAACCGTTATTAGTATGACAAATAACCGCCGACTCTTTTTGCAGTGCTTTAGCAATGGCCACGGTTGGCATCTGACCTTTCAGGCAAATAAAGCTGGCAAGTTTGATGTCTTTTTTAATGCGGACTTTAGCGCCCAATGCGCGGTACACCTCGTTAAAGCTGGTATTATCTAGGCTGACTGCCTTTTTGGTGACGCCTAGCAGTGGCTCGCATCCTGATAAGACAGCAATGATATGCAGCGCGGCAATGCGCTTGCCAGCCTTGATAGATTGCTCATTGATAACTTGTGATTTAACGATGGTCAGCGACACGTCTTTAGGGGTGGTCAGCGTCTTATCAATTAATAATAGCTTATGCAATCGATCATCCGCTTTGACGACAAGCTCAATGGTGACAGGTACGGGCACAAGATCAGTGCGATAGATTGCGCTAATTAGATTGGTGCCGATTTGACTGCCATCTTCGAGCTGAATGTTCATAGATTTTTATCATCGCTTGGCATGTTATCAACTACCGCCAACCCAATAGACTCAAAAAACGCTAAAACCTCTATAGTTTCCGCCATGTTGTACTCCAAAATTTATCTTTAAAAAACTCGTCTAAGGCGTTATTTTCGGGAACCTCAACACTAAACGGCTGACACTGGAATGCCTCACGCTTCATCAACTCAAGCGAATCTTTGTAATATTGCAGCGCCTCGCTTGATGACATGCCAGCGGGTTGTACGCCTAAATTCTGTGCTCCCTCCATGCGGCGGGCTTGCACAAGGTCGCAATGAGCGCGAACCACTGGCTCAATAATCAGCCAGTCATCCACACCTAAAACCGTGTTTTCAGTGATTGTGAGTAGCGGCTTAACACACGAGGCGTCGTCTTTTGGACAATGCTGCAACTCACCTGACCAGCCAGCATACTTCTTAGTATTCACGATCATGATCTTAACGACATCGGTAAGCATGACCGAAGAGCCAGTCGTTACTAGCTCTTCGTAAAGCTCCTCGGCGGCATCTTGCAGCGATCCGATAACATGATGGGCGTCTGTGCTAGTGGTGCTCATAACTTAGCCTTGGCTGTATTAATTAAGATTAGGGGTTAACCGAAGATAGTCACGCCGTCTAAACCACCCTGCGGTACTAAACTGCTAAGGCTGCCGAGCGCATTGGTCAAGGTGTCAGCGAATACATCCGCGCCGCTACCGGTTGCGCCAATCTTACCGCTTTGGCCAAAATAGTTATAACGGCATGACGCTTGCACTTGTAAGATTTGACTACGGCTGGCCGCATCGATTTCACCGCCGCCATCGGTAAAGGTGATTGCACAATCAATCAGTTCATACTCACGGCTGCCTTTGATGTTATCGCCGTCACCGACAAAACCGTCATAGATGCGAACGAGTGGCAAAATACCGCCATGTTTAACCGCGATGTCTTCTGCAAACTTTGAGATCGCGCCGGACTCTGTTTCAATTAGCGTCCACTGACCTTCAAAGTTGGTTTTAACCGTACCTGCTACGTGTGCTTGTAGACCGCGCGCATAGTCAACATCAGCGCTATCATTGTGACTGACGATAGGACGCTGAAAGTTTTGAATAAGCAAGTATAGGTTGTTGTAGCCCTCTGGCACTAAAACGGCGTTACACGCCAGCATAGCCGCGCCTAGTGATTTTGCGGTTTCGTACTGTTTGCGGTACGCCTGAGCGCTAGGAGTTTTGGTTTTCATGATCGGCCCTATAAGATGATAAGTAATAGGGCTATTTTGACGTGCTTTGGGCGGGCGGGTTTAGGGGTGTTCCATAGGTTTAGTAAGGCGAAAAGTTAGCGACTTGAAATATCTCACCTGCCAGCGCAACCTGAACGCCCATGTCTTCAGTATCGATACTAACAGCCACCTCTGGCACAATCTGCCACGGCACCAAGCGAGATAGCGTGGGTGCAAGCTCTGATAGCTCAGTGATGTCAGTATCAGAGTCAATCTTGATGCGAATGCGGCTGGTCAAAAATTTTCGCACCCCTTGCGACTCACTTAAATACAAAGGATAGCTACCTGCCTGCGCTATCGAGTGCCAAAGCCTAACTATTTTATTCTGATTTGGGTACAGCATATCAAGCATGAATTGCAAAAAAGCCAGTCCGCGCTCGCTTGCCATCGACTCCCAGTTGGCATAAATAGTGCTCATAAGTTTATCGGACAAGCCCCCGTCATTGCGACGTAGCACTGCCAAGCCGTTAAGCTTGGTAAAACGCTCAACCACAGTGGCGCTACCAAGCCACGGCACACCATAACTATAGATATCATTGAGTTGGTTTACTTGATACTCTTGAACCACAGCAGTAAAAACACCTGCCATTGCCCGCTCAAGCTCGCCCGCCTTATGAGTAAAGGCAAGTGGCGCTAAAAAGTCACTAGCGCTAAGGGTTGTATTGTCCATATCACATCGTCCATATAGCATTACCGCTATCAGCAGTACGGGTTAAGTTGATGGTGATGCTATCGGTATCTAAAAATGCCCATTCATGCGGCTTTACGGGCTGGCTTGCCACATCCTCACCACTGACCGTAAAATCACTAATGCGATCTTGAAAGGCGCTTATCGTTGAGCGTATGCGCGTAGCAATCTCCTGCAAGTTAAAGCCATCTGCATTATGGTGAATAGCAGCCAATGAGCCTTTGCCATACTCCGCCAATAATAGCTCTTTGATCTGCGTGCGTACTGAGTCAATATCATGTACAGCGGCAAGCCTACCTGTAATGCTAATTTGATAAGGACGTTCCACCACCGCCTTCACCCTGACGCGACCATCAAGCAAGCTGTCAGCACGCGCCACTAATTGCTTGATGTCGGTGATAAGCTGCTCACGCTCACCCGCATTGCCAGACTTAGCAACGACCGTTAGGTTTAAGTGGTTAATGTTACTCACATTCACGCCATAGTAGCGCTCATGGATGGTTTCATTCCATATCGCCATATAGTCAAAACGGTTCATAAAATGCTGCATCACCAAAAAGGTAAAGTTACCCATAAAGACCGCGTTTCGGTCATACATAGATGGGAAGCTGGCAAGCAATCTTAGCTGATTAATAGTCAAAGGGTTAGCCCCTGCCCGCACCATGTCACCCGCTTTAAAATATAGGTTTAACTGGCTCTCGTCACTGACATTGATCTCACTAAGCGCGGCTTGTCTTAAACTGCTAGGATCAACCTCTCCGTAGCACTGAGTAATTGCAATTTGGTACACCTCGCCTGCCTGCACCGTCTTGCCAGCTCTATCGCTTGCACCAAATATCACATTAATATTGGTTAGGTTGTCACTTTGCAGCGTGTAGGCTGGCATGTTGATGCCTGCGTTCATAAAGTTTGGCGTGTGCTGATAAACCTCGCCTGTGGTGGTATTAACGACACTAATGCCTGCAAAGTAAGCGTCATCTGTGGTTGACAAGCCAGCGGTATAAAATGACTCATTAAGCGGTATGGTCATATCGACACGATTCACGACACTTTGTTCAGCCAGTACCGTTTTAGACGCACCGCTTGCCACGGTAACTGCTGCTAGTAGCCGCCATTGTCTGCCCGTACCATCTTCAATAAGCCGCCCTTGCGATAAGGTAAGCGTGGCGGCGGCTCTGTTCTCAATCGTTATTTTATGCTGGCAAGGCGTGGCAACGGGCAGTATACCTTTGTTGATAGCGTCAGCAATAATGGTGCGATTTTTTGACTTGATAAACGGCTCAATGGCATTGACATCGTTATCACGTTTTAAAAAAACGACTGCTTCAACGATTGAGGTTAGCATGGCGCGCACGGTAGGATCACCTGCTCGCCAGCGTTCGGCTATCTCTGGATAGTCGTTAATATGACTGTTGATACTCTCAAGTATCTTACTTCGCTCGGACATCGTAATAATCCTGATCTGAATTTTCGGTTTTGGCCTCACCTAAATCTATCGCAATATTGCCAATAAATAGGTACACGTAGAGCTTGTCAAAGTCGCGGGTCTCGGTACTGATATTAAGCTGGCTGTCATCAAGTTGATTGAGTAGCGGTATATCAAGACGTAGCTTTTTAAGGAGCTTGTCTGCATTGTCGCTAGACAGCTCACGTAGCAGCATATTGCGCAAATCAGCACCATAGCTTTGACCAAAATAGCCGTTTGGCGGGGTATCCAGCCAATGATTGACCATCGCTTTTATTTTAGCCGCATCAATCATGAGTACGCGCCCCTTGCTTGGCTTGGCTGCGGCATTGGCTTGTCATCAGTTGCTACCTCAACAGAACCAATAAAGCGGCTATGCTTGACGCAAACGAGTAGCACATACAGCCATATCATAGGAGCACCTACCACAAACATGACAACCAAAAGCCCTATACCGCCTGCACCCCACGTCTGACTTGCCAGCATCAACCCATAAAAGCGCCACAACATAAAGCTTAAGATGGCGATAAAAGGCACAGCGATAATGATGGATGTTTTTAATAACCTGGTGATTGCCATCAAAAATGAGTCAGGCGTGACCAGAGTATTAAGCTCAACGACCCGCGATCGGCAAGCAAAGTATAGGTAGATAAGCGATACCCAAACGGTGCCAGATAAAAACGCATCGACAATATAGCTGTTTTGCATAACAATCCTTACAATACGTGGCTTGTGTCAGCTTACGGCTGGCTGGTTAGATTGGTGAGTTGCTGCTCAAGCCCTGCCTTCTCTTTGGTCTTGATGTCGATAGTCTTATCAAGATCGCCCGCATCGTTGACCAGCTCTTTAAGTTGCTGGGTTTTATTTTTAGGCGCGGGACCGGTGCGCGGCTTGCGTATCTTTTGCTTGGCTCGTGACTTATCGAAGGCTGCTTGACCGGTGCGTAGCATATTACCAAGCGCGGTCACTGAGGCATCAAAAGCAGGTCGGTAGCTGTTATCGTAATCGCCTGATAGTGGCTGCGCCTTGCCGTTGACATCAATACGGAAGATATCGAAGCGCTCAATATCTTTGTTGTCTTCGTCTTTAGCACTGACGACACGCAAATAGATTTTAACGGACTGACCATTCTCAAGTACCATATTGACGGGACGTGCGCTTGCGCCTGATACGCGCGCAGTTTTGCCCACTTCAACAATGGGTATCGCTTGCTTGGTTGATTTTTTTAACTGACTGACAAAGTCTTTAACAAGATGTGTTTTTTCGGTGATATCGGATAGTTTCATGGTGGACCTAGATAGATAGTTGCTGATTTATCTATTGTATCGCTGTCCATGCTGGCTCGTTTGGTGTGTTCCATTGTTGTAGGTAGCAAAAAACCCAGCCATTGCTGACTAGGTTTTTGTTATCACGAATATGCTAGGTGACACTACTTGCCAAAATTGGCCTTAGTATTACGCGCATAACCAGCATTTTTAAGCGCTTGTAGGCGATTTGGGTTACCTTTGTAGATATTAGCTCGCAAGCCTTTGCCAAACGAGCGCATCTGCTTACGAATAGCGGAGGACGTACCAGCCTTGCGACGTGCTTTTTTCAGTCCGGCTCGCTGGCTAGCATTTAGTTTGACTTTACCGCTAATGCGCTTATTGATCGTGACCTTCTTGCCGTTACGGATGGCCTTAACGGCTTTATAGACCAATGTTTTACCATTGACCTTTTTAACGGTTTTCTTGCCAGCGCGCAGTTTTTTCTTAGCAGCGTCAAACTGGTATTCCTCATTCATGCTATCAAAGCTTTCTTCGTCTTCATCATCGCCTTCGTCGTCGCTATAAGCGAATGCTGCGACAAAATCATCAAACGCTTCACCGTCATCTGGCATATTCTCTAACACAGTCTCAGCAGCGGCAAGGCAAGCGGCATCAGCCACTTCAATCTCGTCATCAAACAGATCAGCGATAACCGCATCTTCAACGCCTAGTGTTGATAGCGCATCTGATACATGCGCAGAGAAGGTAACACGGACGTTTTCGTCAATCTCACCCATGTCGCTATCATCGTCATCATCATCAGTAAATGCTTCGATCATAAGACCGTCTAACACCTCACTAGGTAGCAGATCTTCATCGTCATACTCGCCATCGGTAAGTACGGCAGACAGCATAAACGCGACGTTTAAAGCAGCAAGGCGCATCTGACTGGTCGCTGCAATCGCCATGCGCTCAGAGATAGGGTCAAGCTCCATCTTATCGGCGGCTTCTTGCGGGGTTAGTGCGTCAAATTGTGCTTGCGCTTGGTCGTGTTGACGGTTAAGGCGGCGCTGGGTAATAAAATCGCGTGACATAATTTAATCCTTTCAGTGTGGGGTTATAAATAAACAAGGTTGTGACTAGCGCCATGCGATGACGCTAATAAATAAGGCTTAATAACTACTTAGTAACAGTGCCTTCAAAGAATACTTGACGGGCGCATCCTTCAGGACGGCGGCTAAACTTAATATCTGCTTTACTAAACGGGTCATCAGCGCGTGGCGTGATTTGCAATAGATAATACAGACCGCCAAGCTCAGACGGCTGAACCAGTAATCCTGCTGCCACGCACGCATCAAGGGCACGGCTACATTCGTCCTGAGCATCACGCACAAAGCTGGTCATGCCTTTTAGTAAGTGTTTTTTGACGATAGATAGCACAAGATTGGTCGTATAAGTCTCAATCTCGGCGCTATTGGTTAAACGTAAGGCGCTATTTTTACTATCGTACTGAGTGAGCGCGTCACCATAGATCCAACGATCACCACCTTCAAAGCGTTCATTGATAACCACGTTCACGCCAGCGCTGGCAAGTGCGTTTTGCGCCTCTTCATCAAGCGATACGCCTGCCATTTTTTCCATGTCACGAAATGCCACAGGGAAGTCGTAACCAGCAACCGGTCTATTGATAGGCGGTATGCCTGAGCTGTTGGTGCGAGCATTACGTAGTAGCGTTTGGGCTAGTAGATCACCAACGCATGGACGCCATTTTTTACGCGCCAGCACGGTTGTCGCATTGCTTGGGCGTGACTTGTTAGGGTTCCAAAATACCCAAAAACGATGGTCATTAATGCTTAGTGTTTCAGTTAACGCTACGGCTGATTGCCAGTCGGTGATATTGCCGATATCGAGCAATACATGACAGTTGATTTTACCCATCACCTCGGCCAGCGCTTCAATATGAGGTAGGCTGGCCACGTCACAAGTGACTAGGTAGCGTGGACGATCGCGCATGTCTAACAACGAATTTTTAAGCTCTGTTGGTGTCAGGTCGGTTACGGTGCTGGCTGGTACGGCCAACTCAACTTGTTTGGTGCGATAAGCGCCAAGCTCGTTTAATGCGCCCATGGTTTCAAGCGCTGTTTTGATCGCTTCTGCCTTGCTTGCGCTATAACTGGTCGTGACAGACTCAAAAAAATCATATTGGCTATCCAATGCGCCGTAAAAGTCTAGCTTGCTTGTGATATAACCAAAATTATCGGCGTGCTGTTCTTCTAGTGCTTCAACGCCGCCGCCAGTGTATAAACGGCCTTTTAATTCCGTTATCGTACTGCCGTCGATCTTGTCATTAAAGCCGATCTTAAAAACAAGGTTGTCCAAGGGGTCGGCTGCGGTAGTAAGGGTTTTTTGATCAACCGCCATGACTTTTGCTACGACGTTTGAGTCAAAAGCGTATTCCGTGACAAGCTCTACGCTTGCCAGCGCTGCGGGATCAGGTGATTCCGTCAGTGCCATAGAAGACGCTAGAATACTTAAATAAAGGGTCTGAGCGCTCATAATAAAATGCCTATACTGAGTAGTGATAGCTCAGTATAGGCAAGGTTTGATTTAGGCTTTTAGGGGTGTTCCATTAAAGCGCACGGCGTTAAAATCTATGCTGGCGCTGGCGTTGCTATTATAGTAAAGTCTGATTTAAAAATGATGGTATCGGTCGCTTTATCATAAACCGCTTGCGATAATCCGTTTTCATCAAGCGCTGGCCATTGGCTGACAAGCATTTCTTTCACCGCATCAAAAACATCAATGTGAAGGTCATGGTCGCCTCGGTACAAATTCTCTACTTCCTCAGCGGTACATCGGTGTAGCGTTAGCGTTGCTGGTTGATGATTAATACGCAATCCTGTGTAATTAAAGTTTGCGTCATTAGAGCCTGCATGGTCGTCAATCAGTGTTTGTAGCTCGTTGATTGGTGTTGCATTTACCATGTCTACCCAGTCTGACGGCAGCGCATCTGCACCTAAAACCAAATCTGAGCTAAAGGAACTTAAAAAACCTTTTAATGTATATTCATTAAAGGCGGCCATTACCATTATATTGTTTGGTGGAAAAATATTTGTACCGATAACCATTCGAGCGCCAATAGGGCGTAAGCCTGTTTTGGAAAACAAATCCCAACTGGCGCGAGATTCGCTATTTATAAAATATGGACTCAACAAAGAGAATACCGCTATTTGCTCATACTGAATGTCTAACGGATCGTCATTATTTGTATCGACATAACTTTGGATAACTGGTAAGTCATCGTTAATCTGAACTTTTAAACATGCTGCTGCGCCTATCATCTCATTTCCTCCGGTTTTTTAATAAATATTCCTGTTACGGGAATAACGGCTATATAGCTAACCTTGTTCTTCTTAGCGGGTGCGCCGCCACCAGTACGCAAGATGCTTACCTCGCTGATCCCCCGCTTGAACGCGTCCTCTACCGCAAGGTAGCTTGGATTAGAAGGGTCATGGCCTAGCAGCGCTTTGTAATTGCTGGCGGTCACTTTAAACGGCTTATCCATACGCCCGCGTTTAAATCGGCCAACGATCACACCATTGACCAATGACGGCAGGCTAGTACCTTCTGTCTTGTCGATAACGCCTTGATATTGCACGCCAGCGGCGCTACCTAGTGTTTTACTTTCAATCATAACAAAATGCCTATACTGAGTAGTGATAGCTCAGTATAGGCTTGGTTTGGTTTGTGGTTTTAGCGGTGTTCCGAACGGTTAATACCCTTCCCAATTCCCTATAGCGCATGACTTCATTGTAATATCTTGGCCAAACGCAAGATACACAAGGTCATTATTACTGTTTTCGGTCACTGCAAATTCAATCGTGTGAGGTGTCGGGCTTACCACGCTAAGTTGGTCGCGAGTGAATGGCGGCGCACTTTCAGCACCATAAAGGTCTAAGCCTTGATAAGACCTTAAGCCTTGATAAGACCTATTAAACGCCCCATGCCCACCACCACCATCGATATTGAACATCGGCCAATCATTGTGGAATATTGAATTAAGAAACTCATAAACTGAGTTCCATTCGCTAGCTGGCGCGGTGTAAAGCTGCCAAGGCTCACCGTTAATGCGATATTTTGCATGAACATCGCCAATTATCATCGGGCTATTATTAACATCGTCTTTCATTGTAAAAAAGGTTGGCGTACAGACATTAGGGTCGTTATATTCTTCTATCACCGCGCAACTATGAATGGTTAGCGTGGACGCGCCGCTATCACCGCCTATCATGCTGGAAAACATATCGTGTTCGGGGCTAACGCCGTCTGTCGGCTTAAAGGTTAGCCAGTTATGCTGCTTGGTTAGAACGTAAGGCGGTGTGATTTTTCTATGGCCGCCGCTAAACAATTCTAAATCCATTAAGTTATGGCCGCCGCTAAACAATTCTAAATCCATTAAGTTAATGACGCCTTGGTCGGGCGTTAAAATCATACCCTCGCTATCAATGCCGCATATAGCTCCTTTGTTGGAATCAGTCAACTGCACCGCCCCATGGGGGTAATCAAAAAACACGATTTTTTTCCCACTTGAGTCAAAAAGGGTTTCTGCAAAAAAGTCTGCGCCCTCGCTGGAAGGGGGTAATTTATAAGTCTTAAATTCACCGCCATTGCGACTCACTGTCACAAAATAATCGGGCACTACTTCGCGGTCGAACGACGGTAGCGACATTTCTGCAAAGTTTGCGACGCATTTAATAGCCGCATCACCTATGCCACCAGTACGCAAGATACTTACCTCGCTAATCCCTCGCTTAAACGCGTCCTCAACGGCTAAATAACTGGGATTAGATGGGTCATGGCCTAGCAGCGCTTTGTAATTGCTGGCGGTCACTTTAAATGGTTTATCCATGCGTCCACGCTTAAACTTGCCAGCGATCACGCCATTAACGGTAGAAGGCAATGCTGTGCCCTCGCTTTTATCTATAACGCCTTGGTTTTGGATGCCAACCGCTGCGCCTAAAATATTACTCTCAATCATGATAAATCCTTAAAGTGAAATAGCTAATTATAGTGAGTGACCACAAGCCAGCAGCCACTCAATAAAATGGCGCTTAGTTGGTGACGGTCAATTTTTCGCCGCGTGTATGATTGTATTGAGCAATATTGCGCAATACCTGATCTTTAGTGGCATAGCCTTTGATGTAAATCTTAGTGATCTCGCCAGCCTTAACCAGCGTGCTAGTAGCAGGCTCTAGCATATTAAAGCCGCCATTGTTTTTAACTTCCACAAACTCAGCTTCGCTTACGGGCGCTTCGGAAGTCGTTTTGTTATCGGGTGCTGAGCCATCGACGGCTGGGTTACTATCTGTTTTTGCTGACTGGTTAACTTCGTTTGCGCTAATGTCATTGCTGTTACCAGTATTCGACGGCGCATCACTGTCGGCAGCGTCAGCCACTCCATTAGACTTTTCACTGTCGTCCGTGCTTGCGCTATCGGAGATGGTATCGGCGTTTGCTTCACCATTGACCTGAGCGCCATGCTCATCGCTAGTATCATCTTGAACCGTCTGTGCATTTTCATTGCTATCGCCTTTGTTGATTGAGGTTACTGATTCATTAGAGTTGCTAGTATTGCTATCGCCACCGCCGTTACCACCAGTATCAGTATCAACGCTAGTATCGTCATCAGCGCTGCTATCAGTAGTCTGAGCGCCATTAACAACTTCTTTAGTATCGTCTTTAGTTTCTGTGTCATTGTCACTCTCAAGCGTGCCTTGATGGTCAAGTAAGCGCCACACTAGGGCGGCTTTATTGTCTGCGCTCAAGAACTCAACGTCGGCCTCTATAAGCTGCATTTCAAGCTTGTCTACAGTGTTGTTGTCGTACACTTTTTTAAATTCAGGGCTTTGTTCAAACGCCTTGATATTGTCGGGTAGCGCCTTTGCTTCTGACATGAGGTTGATCCTTGTAATGGGTAATAAATCTTAATGTATTTAGTTAAAAAACCTTGCTGCCAGCTATGACAACAAGGTTTTAGTGGCTATACCGTTTTACTGCTTACTAGCGGCTTAAAGCGCTGGCAAGTTAATCATCTCAATAAGCATGAACTGGTTGGCAAAACGAGGGATTGGGTTCGTTTCAGCAGCAGTACGGCTATAGATAGCCACGTCTTTCTCGTAAGCGTTACCATTAGAAGTCATAACCATTGGCGGTACAGCAACCATACCAACAAACGGTGCTTGTGCTGGACTGATAGCGCGTGGCACCAGTAAAGCATGAGCCGTGGTAGATGAACCCGTCTCATTAAATACGCCCATAGACTTAGGCACATAATAGACGTTAGCACCGCTGGTTTTTAGTGTACCGATACGGTAGATGCTGGTTTGATCGCCTGCACTCTGACCTGTTGATGTGTAGTTCTCACCACTTAAGCCTGAGAAGAATGCTTGCCCGCGATCTGAGACATACAAGTCATAACCGCCGACCGCTAAGTTAATAGCCGTTGACAAGCGAGTGCGCGCCATACCAAGAGTGATGTTAATGTTGGCAAAAGCATCAGCGATATTAGTCGGTGATACGCCGCCTTTGGTGAAGTCAAACGTCACCACACGGCCAGTTTCAGGGTCTTGGTTAGACAGACACATATTGATAGCGGTACGAAGTAAGCGACCCGTCTGCTCAAAATACTGTTTCTGCATGGCGATAGTTTGTACTGCACCGAACCAAGATAAACCAAGCTCATTCATAAGCTGGGTGATCGCATCGATAGTAGCGACTGAGCGCGAACGGCTTGGGAAGGCGTAGATTGAACGATGACCAAATTCCATGTCGATTGATGGCTCACGTAAAATCTGATTGCCATTGTCGTCTTTACGCTCATAGTCAAAGAATAATTCAACCGTTACGTCGTCTTCAGCAGGCTCAGCACCAGCAGAGATATCGAACTGTACTTTAACTTCGTGAGTATCAAGATCAGCGGTTGCGCTGGTTAAGATATAAGTATCGGAGCCAATAGTAATCTCATCAATCGGCTGAAGGGTGCTGATACCAGAAGTTGTTGGATGACGACGGCTTTCGTCGCTACCAATCTTAATACCTTTTACAAATACCGAAACACGGCCACCCAAGAATGGCGCTTTGGTAGATGAGGTATCAACTTTAAACTGGGTAGTCTTATCCGCTTTAACGCTGGCAGTGTAGGCCACATGCGAGGTTAAGCTAAACGCACCAGTAGCACCTTTGTCCATCGTTAAGATATGACGGTTTTCAGTGTAAGGCATACCCGCCTTGTCACCGTCCATCGCGTCGCCTTTACGCATAACGCCCATGTTCATGCCAGCTACCGCCGTACCGAATACGATAGGTAGCTCGTTTGATCCCATAGGGTTAGGTAGCATAGACACTAGCGGCAAGCTGTTAGCGATACCATAAGTGATAACCACTTGTGTTGCGGCTGGCACGACTGATAACGCTTCGTGATGACCTAGTGACAAGCTATCAAAAGTAGGTTCTACGGTTGAATCGTACTGGTCAGCACCACCAAAAGGCATAGCAGCAGTTGCTAATGCGGCGGCCACAACATAAGCTGACGGCTCTTCACCACCATTACGGCGCTTATACTCAATGATACCCTCACTGATACCATCAAAAATCGCTTCAGGGTGATCTTTAATGACGGAATGGCTAAGCATACGCTGCATAGAAGAAGGTAGCTTGCTAAAGCCTACACTGCGATCAGAGTGTTCGTTCTGAGCTAGCATAGAGTCAAACGCGGCGACTTCTTGACCCGCATTCGCTTTATTGGTGAAGATGTGCATGATACCGCGCGTGGCTTGCACCTCTTTATGGGCGGCATCGTTTAACTCTCGTGCTTGTTTCTCTTGCATGGGGATAATCCTATACGGTTGGGTTGGTCAGGTGATTACTAATATAAATACCAATACTGATATGCTTATAGTAATGCCTAGCCAAACGGCTCGTTTAGGGGTGTTCCATACAGCAAAAAGCCAGCGGTTAGGCTGGCTTGATGGTTGGCTACTGGTTTACATCATAGGTAATATTTCATACTTAATGGGTCGGATGGGCGGCGGTATTGGACTATAAAATAGATTGAAGTCACCTTGCTGTCGTGGTGCTGGCAAAAAGTTTTCACGATACATAGTCATGTCATCGGCAACGCTTTCATTAATTATAACCACATTATCACCAAATAAAAGTGTGTCGGTTATCTCGTGATAGATAACATCAAGCCTTTTAGCGGCTTTGATTCTTGCGTAATTACTAGAATTAACCTCAACAAGCCCAAAGCTTCTAGGTATCTCATTGCCGAAATTCCAAATTTCACTAATGCCAGTTTTCATAAATTACTCGCTAATAAAATCTAGTGGTTCGATAAATTTACTTTTTGATACGTAGGTGGGCAGCGCCATTTCCAGGTAGCGGCTTTCATGCCCGCGCTGTAATAAGTCATAAGCATCTTGAGGACCTACTACTGGCTCGGGGGAGGTGCTAATACTTCTTAATTGCCACTCGATCGCTCTATGCGATGGTGATTTAGCCCATAAACCTACACACAACCTAATATCATCGTCTGCCGTCGGTATCTTGTAGTACAAAGCATATAGGCGGTCAATACCAGACTCAAACGCCTCGTTAAAGCCTACCCATACGCGACGCTCAGCTAGGGTTACGTGCATATAATGCTTGCAGCCCGTCTGACGGCTTTTTGAGATAATATCGCCTATATCGCGCTGTCTTAGCCTGATCGTGTCGTTGTATTCTGTGTAGTGTCTAGTCATTAGAAATCACCTTTTCTGACATCTCTTTGAAGTAAGCTTGCATGGAGCCACCCTCATCAGTGAACCACTCGCCAGCATGACAATGAATAGCAAATCTTTTGCGAAGGTCTGACTCTAAATCTTCGTTAACCACATATAGTATTTCTAAATTACTGCCTTCTATATATCGCAACAAAGAAACCGACTTGCTAGGGTTTTCAGACACCCCTATTTTATATAGGTTGTTATTTGGATTGTACACTAAATAGGTTTTGACACTCTTCGCTTTAGCTTCCATATCGCGCTGCATGGAACGACTAAATAAAGCAGCGTCCTTCTGAGTGAATCTCCGCGCCTGACCTAAGCTACTAATAATCATATCTTTAGTACGCTGGCAAGTATCAAGCTGCTCATCTATGAAGTTTTTATATACCATATTTATTTGATGTAGAGTCACATCGCTAAACGGCACTTGATCCTTAGTGTCTAGGCGCATGTTAAACCCGCCCTTAGTGATTTCTAAATAGTCTTGGTTGGTGCTTTTGACATCAAAGCCATGATATTTTAGCGCTTGGCTAAACTCGCGAATAGCCAGCTCTTTTATATTTTCAGGTATTTCAAAGTTATCGGTGCCAATAAGCGGATCAAGCTCTTTTAGCCTGCCATCCTTGGTAAGCGTGGCAACTATTTGCGTCGTGCGCATTTCATAAAACCTGATTCGCTCTTGAGTCAGGTAGGTATTGACTGGCCCTATCTCGTAAGGCGGCATCTTTATCCTTGGGTCTGTACTCATATCATCACTCGCTTGTCGACTTATTGCTGTCATGAAAGGCTTGCAGATAATCAATAAATGACGGTATGTCATCTCGACTCAACATGAATGATTGATCTGGGTAGTCAGGGATGTTAAAGCTTAATTGCGTACACTCTTGACCATGATTGCTATTAATGGGTTTGACCAGTACAGCGTGATAACCACCATTATATATATCTAGTTGTTCGTTATTTCTATCTATCATGTCATTACTCGCTTATCATCTGCTATTAAGTGCTGGCAAGCATCATTCATACTTGCCAGCGTAAGACTTACTTGTCATCTAGGTTTGGCAGTTGCGGCTGTATGCACTCCATAATGGTATTGATAGCGTCGTCATACACCATTTTATCGCCTTTCCATTTGTTTAAACCATAGCCGTGACCGCTAGCCTTATCGGATTCAATAGCGCGGATTGCATAAACCGCATCTAGCGACTGTTGGACGCTAAGTGGTAATTTTTTACTCGCAATGTCGCCCTCTATCAAGTCTAGCACCCAAACCCTAAAGTCCTTAGCTACTTTGCTTCGTGCAAACATAGCTATTAGGTGGCAACCTCTTAATGAAAATACGCGGGTTTTTGTCGCCAAGCCCAGTGTTTTCAACGGCGTGGTCGTATTGACCAGTGCTGCCATACTTGGTGTAAACTCGTCATTATGCTTATTGTAGATGCGAGATACTGCCCTATCATCAGCATAACCTAGTGCCTCGGCTAATTGCTTGGCTGTAAACCATGTTTGACTATCGCCATTATCTACTGCCGTCAAATCGACATTGTTAAAACTTAATGATACTATACTCATGTTAATTTCCTTTAGTTTGGGATTGACAGCCTCATGCGATTCTTTAGTAGGTAGCGCATGGGGCTTTTTTGTGTCTGCTACTAACTGTCTGTTTCTGGGACTGCTTTTAACATCCCAAAGTACAAGCCTTGCTCGTTCATTTTAGACTCTATAGCTCTTAGGGATTTAGTGCCGATACTATCCTGCATACCTAACCATTCTTGATTTCTGGCAACCAAGTCTTTGATTGTATAGACACCCGCGGCATTTAAACACGTTCTATTCCAGTCGCTCATCAAGTAATCTATAGGCTCGTTAAACCTAGGGTCAGCCAACATAATTTCGCGCTCAGCATTAACGCGCTTTAAGCACTGTTCTTTACTTTCATCAGGTAGCATCGCCACCCAATCAGCCATGTTTTTAGGCATTTGGACATGGCCTCGCATCGTACTATGTTGACGGTACATATCACCGCGCAAAGATACGTCAATTTTATCCACAGTCATGATAAAAGGCGGCTCGCTTTCGCACCTACCAGTACCAGAATGATATATTTTTCCAGGGTTTAGACATAACCAGTTCTGACCAACTCTCACACTATCCTTTATGTGGCTAACCTCATCATTAGCTGAATTATAGAGCGTAGGCTTGTTGTTAATTCTAACGATAGACTCCAGCTCTTCTATTTTACTGTTTAGTCTAGCAATCTCATTAATAAGAGACTGATTGATAATAATTTCGTTTTGTGACACTCGACACCCCTTTACATTAGCAATTAATGCCATAATATAACATAAATATAGGGGTGTGTATTAGAAATAAACCCCTATATTTTTAATATAAGGGTATGTTTTTACATAAAGCCATACAGACAAAGGCTATTAGCTACTCATAAGGCACTGCCACATCCGCCACGTCTTCTTCATCAAACGCATCAAGATAGTTTAAATCAAAGCGCTGCGCTAAGGCGTATTTTTTGCCATGACTTGCCAGCATCGACTGCCCCATGATGCCTGTAACCTCGTGATATTCCTTGTGATTGTTGAGCATAAAACAAAACAAGTCGCCCTTCTCTGGCGTCCAGTTTGGCTTAAGTTTAATGCGATCATCACCTTCTAGCGATATGTCGTAAGGCTCAACGAGTGCCATTGAAGACAACTCCTCACTGGTGACAAACATACCGCCATCGTGAAACGCACCGCCTAAGCTATCAAGTATCAATACCATGGCATGGCCTAGTGGCTCATAATCAATGGCGTGCTCATCGCTGTCGCTCACTGTACCAAGTCCTGACCAGGTGACAAAATCACGGCTATCATCACCAGTGTTGACTGGCAATACCACACGCCTGAAGGCAAAAACAGGTATCACCGACTGACTACGCAAGGTAATGATGCGATTGGTGAGCGCTTGCCCGCTTGCGACCAGCTCGTTTTCTATTCTTAAACTCACGTATTACCCCACTTACCTTGATAGGTATTAATCTCGGTTTGATATATCTCTTTAAAGTTGTCTGGCACGCCTTTTTTGCCTATCTGCCCTTTCGCGTACTGGTAGCTGGCTCGTTCTGCTTGTGTCGGCTGATTGGGTGACTTAGCTTGCGCGCGTTTTTGCTCAGCCTTGATCTGTTTCTCAGCCTTAATTGCTGCTTGCTTAATCTTTTTAGACCAGTGAAGGCGACCATTCCAGTTGTTAAGCGCCTCGGTCTGCCTTGCTGCTTCACGCTCTAATTGCTTAGACGTTTGACGGTGAGGCTTGATCTTGTTGCTGGCCTTGGCAATATCGTCCGTGGCGTACCCTTTCACCTTGGCAATCATGTGCGGACTGGTCAAGTGCTTCATGACTCGCAAGACATGCTTGCAAGCCACGCCCGTTAATTTAGGGTTGCGAGTTGAGGGGTAGCGGTTCTCGTCTATGCCAAAGTTATATTTGCCCACAGTGGCAAGGTAGCGATACCAGTAGCGGTGACGGCCACAATCGCAATCAAAGTTAATCTTACCATCAATGACCGCTTTTTTGACATCGACCACACTAGGCGCACGGGTACGGCCTAGTAGTAGCTCAGGATAATCTAGTAATTGCACTGAGACATAATGATGCGTGTCTGGGCTACCAATACCGGCATTAGTAACAAACTTAATTATGTTACCCTGGCGCTTAAAAACGCTGGCTAGAAATATCTGAGTATTGGCGCGGTTGATATCTTCACGCCTTGATTGATTGATAACATCGGTTGGGGTTATGCCGCCTAAAAATTTGCTTGATGCGGCTTTGACATTGGCAAGGTAGGCATCAAGCACCGCCGCGTTCATGGTTTTCTTAAGCTCGTTATTACGCTTGGTATCGCCTAATGTGAACTCAAGTAGCTCGCTGGCACTGATACCAGCACGGCTTTTTGCGGACTTGATAAGCGAGGCAAGTTGGCGATTATTTAGCCGCTTGCCAGCCTCGATATCCTGCATCGTTTCTTTGAGGTACTTGTTATGAGTGCTGGCATGTTTACGCTGATCGCCCACGCTTTTACCAGTACGCAATCGCCACTGTCTAAGCTCGTCAAGCGTCATGGCATTGGTTTTACGATCTTGCCAGCTTGTGCTGTCCTCGCGCTCTTCGCTTAGATAGTTGGTAGGTTCAGCCATTAATTACCCCGTCTATCAGTCCGCTATTGGTGTAAGTACGCTTGATTTGCGCTAGGCTGGCGGGTAATGGCAAGTAGATGCGGCGATTGGGTAACGCCTCACCTACTCTATTCGTGCCAGCGCATAGCATGACGACATCTGCATTATCACGGTTGCCATAAGCACGGTAAGCGATTAGCGTTGGGTCGTGTATCTCGTCACGCCCCACGTCCCAGATAATGAGCTTGTCGGTACGCCCACGCCTGACCAGAAGGTCAACGTGAGATCGGACGGCGTTTAGGTAGATATTGGTTAGCATGTTAGCGCCCTTTGGTTGTGCCGCCTGATAGGTTATTGATGGTCACGCTACCTTCTTTTATGTAACCTGCTAGGCCGCCGCTGGCTGGTGAAGACTCCTTATAGTTACTATCGGTTGTCTCGGGCTTCGGGAAAAGTCGGAAAGTTGGCGGCTGCATAATTGTATCTTGCACGATCAAAGATTCAATTATGCCATTTTCACCATTTTCACCAATATCACCACCTTTACCACCCCGCGATTTAGATAGGTTAGGCCTAACGCTGGCTTTATAAAAATGGAACGGCCAATACGTGCCTACGCTGTACCCACCCACACCACCTGACGTAACGCCACCGTTAAGTGCTCTTTTGCAAAGCCCTGATAAATTGTAGCGCTCATACACTGAATCAGGCCAAATGTATTGAAAAAATACCCTGTCTTGTGTATCTGAATCAATATCCGATTTATATAAATCATAAACCTCCCCGTTAGGGATGGCTGATACAGCCTTGGGGAGTGTTGTTGGTACTTTGAGTGCTGGGCGAAAATTGAAGTTTTCTAGGGTGACTACGGATTGACTGGTGCTCTCTAAAATTACGGAAGGCACTTCAGCACTGGGTTTTATTTTGATGGTAGCGTTATTAGGCATAGCCTCAAGCGCTGATTTAATTAGGTTTAAATCAGGGTTTCTATTATCAGCTAAAAACCATTCTGCTGAACCCGCGTTAAGAGTCGCTAAGCCATAAGGCGCACCGCCACCTGACGCTGTACCGTTTTGATGACCCACTATAGCGGAACCTTCTCCTTCAACCTCATTGTAACTCCAAGCACCACCACCGCCACCGCCGCCACCGCCGCCAGCAATAACGCCATAATTATCGACCTCGATACTACCCTTAATGGCTGTGCCGCCGTTTTTGCCCGCTGTAGCCACATCCGATACTGAGAAACTGAAACTATTGCGATTATAGATATCAATAAGGGTGACTGCCCCCATACCACCATCACCGCCACGCCCTAAAATACGACCTCTATTTTCCACAACAATCTCAGCGCCGCTAGTCCAGTTACTACCCTCTATCATGGCTGGCGTGCTCGTATTAGGCGCTACAATGTCCACGCCAGCATCAACAATAAAACGCACCTTATCGGTTGCTGTTGGGTATGAGCCGCTTTGCTGTTTGTAATACTCAGCCAGATCAATACCATTGGTGGTGCTTTGCGTTATATGTAGGGCTGTCTCATTATGTCCAGCGTCATTGACTGGCACGTTTATTGATAGGTTGGCTGGTGCGCCCACCGTTAGTCGAACGTGCTTTTGCGGTTCTGCCACGTTATCGTCGGGCGTAGTAGTAAAGTCGATGACCGCTTGCCCGTTTCTGAGTATGACCGTGCCGCTATCGGTTTTATCTGGACTTGTTATATCGTTATTACTGCCGTTTAAAGCACCCTCTTTTACCGACCAGTTAAGTATTTGACCGTCTGGTAGATTGTTAGCCGTTACCGTAAATCGCACTGCACCGCCTTCATTAATCGAGGTCTTACTGGCTTTTACATTCCATACTGTCGCAATAACATCGTCTGGATTGTAGCGCTCAAACGTATGTGTTGTTTGCAATGGGTAGACGTGAGGGCGTGCGCCGCTGGCTAGTACCTCTGTCATGCCTTTTTGACCTAAAACAAGGCCGTAAGTATTAATAAATGGATCACTAGGATCTGACGACACAAAGATCTTGCCCGTAACTCGACGCCAAGCGGTATCTAAGCCAAGAATGTCATCAAAGATAGGCTTAGGATTGACTGGCTCATGTGAATGGTACTGATAACCCATCGGGTAAAGCGCACGCATCGCAAGTTGGAAACGGTTTTTATTCAAGTATTGCGGGTGAGGATCTGGCGCGGCTAAATGATTCTCCATCATTACAATGGATAGCGCCCCATTGGTATCGGTGGTGACTGTTATATTACTGGCATCAATATCATCTAGCGACAAGCCAAGGGCAATAACAAAAGTGACATCAGGGTGCAAGCTAAACAAAGGCGCAGCATTCGAGCCTGCAATCGCAAACAATACGTTGTCATCGGTCATCAAGCCAATCTCGTAAATATCGGTTATAACATTCGCCGTCATCGAGCTGGTAAAGCGCAAGGTATTGCTTTGAGCCTCAACATCCCCTGACACAATACTACCGCGCTTAAACTCAGTCGTGAGTGCGGTCTCATTGCCTGTCACGGCGCGCTTTTTGGTGCCGACTGCTACTTGTGTTAGATTGATTTTGAGTTGTGCTGAATCTGCATTAGCAGCGAAGGCGGCTTGCTTGCCAGCCTCGGTGATCGTAAAAATAATAGGGTCTGCCATTGTTTTAATCCAATAATCAGTATAGTAATGAGTATTAGTTTAACGTGTGCCGGCAAGTACGGTGGGTGGTGTTCCAGTGTGCGATAGACCTATTGATATAGGTCGTAAGACGTTGCTTTATGGGTGTATAAACGTCTTTTAATCAGCGAGAAAACACAAAATGATGTGAGATAACTTTAGACATCGAGGTGTAGCTTGCGGTGTAATTTAGACATTCACGTCTAACTTTAGACCAACTTTAGACATTAAAAAACCCACCTAAATTAATAGATGGGCTTTGCGATTGTGGTTGGACTCGAACCAACGCCACATTATACGATGGTAATTGCTCTACCGACTGAGCTACACAACCTAGTTTACGCCTTACGCGAACCTTTGTTAGTCAGCTAGTTTCATGCTGTGCACATCAAATAGGAACCCCTGCTCGATACAATCTGCTAGCACAATAATTATAACAGACATTCATAGCTAAAGCATAGCTGCCAGCTCGTTTAAATCCTCCCATTGCTCTTTATCCTTCACGCTACCGACAAACTCCGCCTTGTTGACTGGTGAATAACTAATCCGCTCCATAAAGCCAAACGCAAAAGTATCTGCTAAATCGGGTGAGGTGATGCCGTCTTTTGCCATGTCTTTTTTACTGACAATGCCCCAGCGTGAACGCTCATCAAAGAAGTACGGTAAGCGGCTCATTTGCGTTTCCATATCCTTAATCATCTGGTACTGAGCACGCACCTTATCACTCACGCTAAAGATACCGCGCTCAACCGATTTTGCCATTGAGACATAGGCATGAGCACGTTTATTAAAGTAAAGCGCTTTCAAGTTATTGTTAAAACAAGGCACGCCCCAGTTGACCGTTTCAAAGTACAAGCCTTCAGACTTGAGTAGCTGACACAATCCCATGCCAGCACCCATTGGATCAATAACTAGCGTTGCCCCTGCATACTCAGCCATGACGCTATAAATATTGGCTTTTAGCTCATTGATATTAGCGCGATTGCTAAACAGCGGTATATCAGCCACATGGACATGACGCTCAATACGCCCGTTATAGTCTTTATCAACAACTTTCATCACCGTGATAACGCTATGATCTCGTCCAACGTCACCGCCCACATCGACTGTCACAATATAACCGTACTCGTCATCCTCAGTCACGACTGGCTTACGTGCCAGCATATTAGTGATCTCAGTACGAGTGAGTAAGTATTTGCCTTTGAGTTCGGGGAATATACCACGTATGCGAATCAAATAGCCTGGGTGATCGCGGCTGCCATATTGATATAACGCCTCAACCAATTTTGTTTTACTGACCAGTGGCGACTTTTCACCGTTGAATATGAGGTTTACCCATATACCGCCACCAGTGAGGCTTAATGTGTGGTGCGTATCGTAGAAAAACCCTGTGCTAGTAGCGGGCTGGCTTGTGAGTACGGCGCGGTTATTCTCATGCGTCAATGCACCGATGACAACCTCCATCACCTCGTCATCAATACCAGCCGCTTCATCACCCCATACCATGTAGTAATCGCCATGCTGACCAGCGATATTGGTTGGCGAGTGTTTAGGCGCGGTTTTAGCGAACACAAACCACGTATCTTTAAAGTTTTTAATGTAGATTTTTTCAGCGAGCACCACCACAAAATCAGCAAGCCAGCCAACTGCGGGATTATTCTTGAGTCGCTGCAAACAGATATTAATCTCTTTCCATACGACTGTGCGTAGCTGTCCAATTTGCGGTGCTGTGAATAGCATGACTGATTCAGGATAAAACAGCAGATGCCATAAAGCGACGATGCCAGCCGACCTAGATTTACCTGTACCATGACCAGACGCCACAGTGGTTCGACTGCCAGGCACGACAATCGACTTAAAAAGCGTTTCTTGCTGCGGGGTTACGCCCTGACCATTGGCATAAGTCATTCCTAACGCTTCGACGGCAAAGCGTGTTATGTCATAGCGATACCGCTTACATACCTCACGCCACTCTGGTAGCTCATATAGATTCTCAATCACTAAAAAGCCTTAGATGCTAAACGGCATCATTTCAAACTCACTGTCATCATCATCCTCTAGCGGTTCACCATCGTCACTAGGCTGGCGTGTAATAACATAACCCCCATGTGCCTGTCTTGCTGCCCAAATAGCAAGAAGTACCGCGATATGCCCGTTATTCATCCCCATGCTGTCAAAGTCAAGGGCACGCCCGCGCTCGTCAAACTTGCGCGTCTGGATAACATTTTTTGGATCATAACGTGCCAGCGAGTCATCAATGCTTAAAAGACCTGCTGCATTAGCCGCCTTGTAAGCACTCATAACCGTACTCATCTGCTCCTTCTCATTAAACGCCATGCCCCAATGTCCAAAAAGATTAGGCGTATCAGTAACGACAATCGTATTCTCTTTGGCTTTTGGCTGATCCTTCCAGTGATCTTGCTTGGCGACTAATATTTTGCCACTGTCAGCCGATGTCACTGCAAGTATGCGCACCGGATCACCGTCATAGCTTGCGGCTCGTGCGTCAATAGTAACTAGGTTGGGATTGGTGGGCTTGGCTGGCGTGTTGGTCATAATCAGTCTTTAACCTCACTCTGAGTAATAACCCCAGTGTCAGGATCAGCATTAACCCGCGTATGCCTGCCAGCGGCTTTGTCAATCACATCAGCCTCAATAACCACGCCATTTAGCGACTCTGGTGGGTCACGATGGCCTTGCACTGGTGGCAAGCCTGGTGGAATACTTCCGTCTGGCTCTCCCGTGTCCGTTATATCGTCGTCAAGATGACCTAAGCCAACCACCGTAGGCTCAAGTCCTACGACCACACAATCAACCGTAGCACCATGAATGTTTTTAATGCCGACATCGATTTTGTCAGGATAAAGCGTGTTTTCAACGACCTTAAAGTTCCATTTGTCTTTGACAATAGACGTGCCAGCAAAACCAAGCTCATAAGCCACGTCAAAACTACGCTTGCCCTCATGTGTCCAAAAGTTTACAAACTGCTTGGCAATGGATGAGGCGGCGTGAGGATCAGCGGCAAAAAAGGCAATTTGACAGCGATAAGCAATAGCAGCGGTACGAAGTTGCACCACACGCTGCAATGGGTCCGCTGGCACGATGACATTTAGCCAGTTGGCGTTAGGCTGCACAATGTCACGCTCAGGTGGTGACTCAATAGCACTAATGGCTGTCACCATCATGGGTAGATATACAGAGGTGCCGCTATTGGTGGTATCGCCCATCGCCTTAGCGTTTTCGTTTTGCTGCACCGCTTTTAGCATGGCCTCAGCGTCATCTATCATGCCCGTCTTTGAAACGATGATAGCGCCCTCAATGCGGCGCGTTTTCCAGTCACGGATAGACTTTTGACCAGAAGGCGAACACCATTGCCTAAAGTCGCGTAGCACCATGCCCCACGCCATTTGCATAGACTCAAGGGGTGATAGTAGTCTGTTGTTGCTCATACCCACCCCTTAGCGCTTACCAAATAAGAAAACACGCTCAGTCTTACGCTCGCTATCCAAGTGCGTTTTTTTAGCGCTCTCAGTAGTGCGTAAATCTTTGTCGCTAGTACCTTGATCGTTAAAGCTGTCCCATTGGGCGGCAATCTCACTAAATGGCACTGACGGGCAGACAAGGTTGTCAAATAGCACTTCTTTGCGGCTGGCACGTTTGGCTTGGATGTTCTTTTGACGCAACTCACGATTAATCGCCTCTTCTTGAGCGGCGACCACTTCATTCTGGTAGTGATTAATCATAGCGTCCGACTGAATAGCCGTTAAGATACTGTCGTACTGGTGGACAATGGCTGTCTCTAATGCTGACTTGATAGCGGATTGCTGCGAGGTCATGCCAGCGACACTATCAAATGCAAATTCACCATCCTCTTGCTCGATGAATAGCGCGTCAAAAAGTCCGTCACCGCGATTGGTGTTGTAGTTTGGCTGGCGCACAAAGTCATAGCCGTAAAAGCCTGTGACATCATACAACCCGCCAGCGCCACGTTTGCGCATGACAGCACTAGAAAAGCCGCCTACTTTGTTGGCATATAGGCGCTCTGAGTATTTACCGCTATCAGTGTCTAAAAACTCATGCTGCGTTGAGACATTGCCACTATTATCAGCCGATAACTTGATAGTGCGGATAGCTGGTTCAATGCGGATTGTTTCATTAGTATTAGGGTTTACCCAAACGTCTGGCGGATTCATACCGAAACGTCCACGCAACTCATGGCCATAATAGCCGTACATATCACCGCTATTGACCAGCTCTTGTGTGCGGCTTGAGTTGATGTTATCAACCATCGACTGAACGCTTACGTCTGATCTATCTGTACCGATATCTTTTGAGCGACCACGATCACTCAAGTTATAAGTAATCAGTTTTGTTTTCTTAGCCATGAAAAAAGCCCCTTAAGTAAGCATAGTTAATATACTTAGTTTAAGGGGCTTTGCTGTGGTGCTGGCTGGGGTGTTCCTAGTCGTTAATTTATCGTTATTGCCCTAATCGCTTAACAGCTTCATTGATAATGCTAGGCAACTGCTTTTTATCTGCAAATTGTACGACACTAGCAATACTCTCACTACTCACAACCGCATGTTCATCAGGGATGAACCCAACGACTGGTTTTCCGTTGTGGTCAAAATTCAGCATCATGCGGTTATGTCTAATCATACTAACAATAAAGGCCTGGCATATTTCCTCTGTATCAAACTCTGGGTATTTTGGCAGTGTATTGCCGCCCGCAACAACTATTTTCCGCAGCATGTCAACATAGTCCATTATCTCGCCTTTAACATTCATAATGTATTGATTATGAGTGAAGCTACTGATAGGGGTTGCTGGCATGGTCGCTTTTAATGAGTAGCTGTGAATATACTCAACGGCTTGCGGTACTTGTTCAACCGTTAAGCATTCAACATCGTCAACATTGAAGCGCTGATGAACCATCTTCCAAATATCGCTATAGATAGCACCGCTTTTCTTGCAGTGCATGTTTACGGCATCAACCAATGGCTTGCGGTCTACTGTTGTGGATAATTGATTTGGTGCTTGTGCTGGAGCACCAACCTCTTTATCGAGAATGTCAAGCACCCACTTACGAAACTGCTTAGCGATATCGGTACGGGCGAACATTGCGAGTAAGTGGCAGCCTCGAAGGGAGAAAATGCGTATTTTTGCTCGCAAACCCTTTGTTTTCGACGAGACCACCGATACGGTTGTCTCGATAACCTGACTCAGGTTATCGCTAAATTCATCTGCATTAGCGTTATACAACTTGTTTATTGATGTTGAGTTTTTATAACCTAGTGCTTTGGCTATTTCTTTAGACGTTAGCCATATTTGACCATTCTGTTCAACTGGGTTAAAATTAACGTCGTTAAAGGTTAAATTGTTCATATTAGTTTCCTTTGATTAGTAAGTTGGCAGATACATCTTTGTGGGTGGTATCTGCTTTTTCTTGTCCAAAATTTAGTACTAACTGCATTTGCTTTTCTAGCTTATCTAAGCGCTCCTGCAAATCAGGTTTAACTTGCTTGCCTAGCACTGCTAATGCCCTTCCTGCATCACTAGCGTTTTTAGAGGCTGTATCATAAGCGATAGACACTTTATTGTATTGATACATTAGGCTGCTTTGACGCTGGTTAAGAATCTCGCTCATACGATTAAATTCATTGATATAAGCCTCCTTTAGTTTAGCGGCTTGCTTACCTGTAAAACCCATAACCAAAAACATTAAGCCGTCTTTGGTCATACTATAATGATCGGTTCTTTTTGTATCTTTGTTTTGATAGACTCCTTTGCTGTCGGTGTAAGTCATTGATTCTATTACTAACGCAAAATTTCGTTGACTAAACTCTTCTGAACAATCAAGCTTGGTTATCGCCCTCAACACATCAGAATGACGCTTGCCAAAAAACTTAGCAACGACCAGTGAGGTTGTTTTAGGTACTTCATTTTCTATTGATACCAATTCAAGTGGTAGCATTACTGTCCTTCTCCTTTTCAATTATCATATTTAACTGCGCGGTAATTGATCGATGGTTTTTGATAGCATGCTCTTTCAACCATTCCAGCAACTCAGCGCGTACTCTAAAGTTAACCTGCTTGTCTTTTTTCTTCATTACCAATCCTTATTTATGCTTTAATATTAAAGCAGAACCATTAAAGCATAATGCTTTATTGAAAAGCAAGCATTATGCTTTATAATGTTTATAAAAAATGCAGGTAGATAGGTATGAGTGAAAACGAGATAGTGCAAGTAAACTTTCGAATGCCTAAAGAGCTAAAGGATAAATTAGAATACTCAGCGACAGCTAATGGGCGCTCTATTACGTCTGAACTTACGACTAGACTGGAAGATAGCTTTGCAGGCGTGACAAATACCAACGAGTTTAGCGAGAAGCTACAAGATATGGCTGGCGAGCTGGTAGCTTTGAGTACAGAGAATAGAGAGCTACGCCGCTTATACACTGAGGCTGTTAACTCTAATTTTGATAAGATTCCAAAAGGATTGAAATCAAAATACGGGGTTTTACTCAACGAACTTTTAGAAGACGAAAAAAAACCCACCGATTGATTGGTGGGTTTTTCGTGTTTAACTAAAGGTTATCCACCTAGAAATTCCTCAATACCTACTATAACAATAGCAATATAATGAGCAATGAATCTATAGAAAATGAATGCAACAACAATTGCCAGTACCATTGCAAAAGCACCGCCCAGAATCTCCTTTGACCAGTGATAAAAACCAACACCAGCCAGAAAAGAAAGACCATTACGCACATAGAAATAAGTTTTTCTTTGGCTCGATGTACTAAGTAAGTGTCGCCCTTGTGATCTTCTAGAGTTTTTTGCCATCATAAATACCTTTGATAAATATAAGTGAATACTATCTAAATGCCATTCAACTAATTTTGATTAAGGCCTTACTATAAAAGAAAACTCGTCTGCAAAATCAGCACACATACGCTTCTTATTATCCGCCTCGTTGTATTGATTCTGAAAATCAGCGATACCTTCTTTTAAGGCATTCTCTAACTGAGTTCCTTTACCAAACCTGCCAGCCAACGCCATACATTTACCCGCATCTTCAATAATAGCATCGCTATAAGTATTATATCCACAATGTAGCTGCGCTGACGTAGCAAGTCCGTGCTCATACATTAACTGCATACAGTTGTAGTCATCACTTGCCAGCGCTGGCGTGAACAAGCTCAATGATAAGCCTGTCGCAATACCAGTTTTTACTAAAATATTTTGTTATCTCATACAAAAACACCTTTCGTAACGGTTGGTTGTTTTACCTTAGGATATTGGAAATCTCATTATCCAACTCAATACGCCTTTGGTGTGTGTAATTTATCAAACAACTGTTATGCTCCATTGTATAAGCACTACCACCCTTAAGGTGTCTTGCAGAAAACTTGCAAGATTTATCTCTAAAGTCAATCCATGCCCGTTGCGCCAATTTTAATTGATTTTTCTCATTGCTATCCAATAAATCCTGTAATTTGCCATATGACTTATTCAATTGGCGATCTTCGACCGATAAATGAGTTGCGGTGCACTCATTAAGGTCGTTTTGATAGTAAGCGTTATCGCAATAGTTAGCGGCTTGTGCTGGCAAGCATAAACCTGCCAGCAAACTAACCCCACATACGATCTTGACCAAACCCGCCTGTAACTGCATGTGCTAATCCCCTATCCGACAAATTTTGATTAATTGTATCATTACTTGATTGCAATATAACAGGTTTATTGCTGCCGCCGCTGTCTAGACGCTCTTTGATCTTAGGCGCGGCAGGTATTTTAAGGACAGGCGAAGCTGGCATGTTAGCAGGTGCATAGCCTGTATTGCTGCCAGCGGGCGTGCTTGAGTTGAAAATCATAGGCTTATTTTCACTAAAGCTGCTATTAGCAATATTCGCCTTCTTGGTCTTTTCAGGAACCATACTGCCCATACTTACGCCCAGCGCACTGCTATTGTTTTTGGCCTTACCTGCCAGCGATTTATCAGCCTCTTTACTGGCTGGCTGTTTTTGCGTGACGGTATCTGCCACCGCGTTTTTAACGTCCGACACTTTAGCGATAGCCAATACGTCCGCTTTCTCGCTCTTAATACGTTTTCGAACGCCAGCTCTTACGTTTGCCGAGCTGCTTTTAAAGTCGCTATCAACGTAACGTTCTTTGTCTGCATAAAGCGCCTTTAACACGGCCTCGTTATCGCTCATATCAACGCCTGATTCTGATACCCGCTTAAACCGTGACTTATGGTTCGCGCCGTATTGCGTTGAATGTGAGTAGATAGCCTCCTGAATACCGCGATTTTTGGTGTCAAAACCATATTCCTCCGCAATTTTCTTGGCTGGCATGTAATGCGTTCGAGTAATGTAGTCTTGCTGCGATTTCTTAAACTCATCACCGCGGCGATTGGCCACGTCTTTATACTTGGTGTTAAACGCTGCTGATCCGGCCGACAAGCCCGCAAATTCACCGGCAAACTTTTGGCCATCCGGACTTTTTAAGAACGCCGCCATGGTACCGGTTTTTGATGATAACTGGTGCGTGCCATAAGACACACCGCCATGATCACCCGCGCCAGTCGATACGGTACCAACGCCGCGGCCGCCTGACTCGTATTTTTCTGCAACCGATCCTAAATCAGCAAGCCCCAGCGCTTCAGCAAGCCCCGCGCCAGTAGCAGACACGCCGTTACCCATGTCCGTCATTTGCTGATCGATCCATGCGCTCATCTTGCCAGCCATCTCATCCATACGACTAAAGAAAGGCTTAATACCATCATTCCACTTATCACTCATTTTCTTAGGCAAGTTATAAGCAGTAATAGAGTTCGTCCAATCCTCAATATAAGGGGATGCCGCTGCGCCTAATGCTTCACCTGCACCGCTACCAAGCCAGTAACCAACACCACCGCCAATAATGCCACCAATAGCCGTGCCAATAACTGGCACAACCGAACCTATGGTCGCGCCTGCTGCTGCCCCTGCCAATGCGCCGCCAGCACCACCAGCAACACCGCCCACACCTGCGCTCTTCTCCTTGTGATTGAGGCCGTCCCAATCCATAGCAAGCGAACCTGCCCCAATCGCTGCCCCAATATAAGGTAGCTTTCTACCCAATCCTCTTACTAAGCCGCCACCTAACCCGCCTAGTCTACCAAGAAGCCCGCGACGACCACGACCACCGCGTCTGTTGCGACCACCGCCACCCAGTAAGCCACCCAGTAAGCCGCCACCAGAACCACCACTGCCTTGCTTTTTAATCGCCTTCCATATTTTATCTAATAACTTCTCATTCTCACGATTGTGCCGCGTCTCATCATTAGACAATGGTTCGCGGCGCTTCATCGATTTAAACTTTGACCAACTAAATTTAGCGGCACGTCCGGCAAGCTTGCCAGCGCGTCCGATAGGAGATAGCAGCTCTTTAGCCTCTCTAATACTATCAAGCATCGGGTCCATGCCGCTAACATCGCTACCAAAGCCGCCCATACCACCACCAGGCAAGCCAAAACCTCTTTTGCTATTACTACCATCCGATATAAAGCGCCCATTGGCATCACGCTCACGTCGAGCATTATCGGGTGAGTTGTTGCTTGAGCTTGTACTGCGATTACTTGAGCCGGATGAATTGCTACCACGATCAGCTGCGCTTGAGCTGGCACGGCTAATCGTTGAGCGACTAGCTGAACCGCTAGATGATCTATTGCTATTACGGTTATTGGTGCCATCGGTACTAGCTGAAGAGGATATACGCGGGCGTCTATCGAGCGAGCTTGAGCGCGTGCGACTTATGCTTGCGCTGGCTTGTGATTCGCTACGATAGTTTGCGGATTTAACAGCGCGGGTAAGCTCTCGCATTCGTGTGTTGCCAATTTGGTTTTGGCTCTTGAGTATCTGAATGATCTCTTGCGTATCATCATGGACGTTATCAATCCCGTCCTTCATGCGATTAATGCCAACGATAAAGCCGTTAGCATCGTAATTTAGGGTAGTCATAATTGAGTGCCTGTATGTGTGTTAAGTCACTCAATTATCGCACTTGCCAGCGTTTAAGCGCCTTGGTGTTCCTTAGTCGTCAACTTGCGTATAGTCTATCTCTTCTATGTCGTCGTCATCGTCTGGCTCAGGCGTGCGCCCAAAGTCGCCACTACTGGCTGTCTCCTTAATCCACTCAAGCCTATCATCAAGCTCAGCCTTCAATCTATCCCTTGCTTCTCGTTCTTGCCCGTCAATATCACCCAATGCCTCAAGCGCTCCTAATCGTCTATCTTGGTCGGACTGGCTAAAGTCTTCTGGGGTGATTCCGCATAAAGGCAATTCTACCTCGCTTATTGTCTTTGAAGCACGAGTGGTCACATCGAGCGCGTTGGCCAAAATATTTATCACTGCTATCTTTTTTTGTATGGTCTCAGGATCAGCGTCTATGTCCTCTAAATCATCAAGCAAACTGAGCGAAAGTGAAACCACATTGTCTTGAATATCGCCTTGTTTTTCCCATCTTTTACGGTGTTTAATAATCATGGTGGCGCGTTGCTTTGCGCTCATGACAATATTGTCGGTTATTTTCTTAATAACTTCGTTTTTTGGTGCGTTGGTGCGTGGTTTTTGGTCATTTTGTGCTTTATTAGTTTTAGAGCGCACCAACTTTGTTTTTTGTGCTTTTTGGTGCGTAGTATTCTGCTTGTTTTGCTCGCTTGGTGCGTGTTTTTTATTGCCTTTGATGCTCTTTTTTTTAGGTGATACGAGGTTGTTTTTAACCCACTCTTCTTTGCGTCGCCTCCTACCAACCGAAGTATGAGACTTAGGCGCATCCTCACCAAAATGAGTGGTAAGCTGGTCAGCAAGCTCTCTGTCAGTAATGATTGGTGTGTTTTCCCATATTAATTGTGCCGACTCCCAAACATCATCAGTAATATAATCAGCCACAATCCACCCCCACAAACACATCGTCAGGGTTAGCGGTAAAGCTATCGTCATTCAAGGTCTTAGGCTTGGCTAGCGGTATGCTGTACTGATAATGCTTATCACGATCTGCAAGCAATCTATGTCGATCCTCTTTATCGACACGCGCGGCTATCTGTGCCATCTGCATATCAACGGCTTGCACCTGTCTTGCCTGCTTAACCTCGATATCTCTAATAACCTGCATAACATCGCCTATCGCCTGATAAGTAGGGCTACCCACTACCGTGTTAGCGCTATCAGTCTTAGCAGTCTGGCAAAGCCTTTTTGCGCTGGCCAGCAATGCTTCGTGGTCGTTTTTACAGATAGATTTAACATGAGTCACCATGACGCTGGCAAGCTCAGTCGTTAGCATCTGAATAAGACTTTGAGACTGATTAACCACATGATTGACCGTACCTGCCAGCATATCAAGCTCAGGCTCACATGATAAGCCTAGGATATAATCCATTGATTGCCCATATAAATCTTGAAAAATAAGAAGGTCTGCCAGCGATAGATTGTGCTTGCCGTTTTCAATCTCGCTGATGCGATTGCGATTGTTTGACACACCCCATACCGCTTGCATGACCTCTGTTTGACTCATGCCAGCGTTACGCCTTGCCGCTGCCAAGTTTAGACCGACAGTCACATTAATACTTTTTAAATCACGCTTAGTAAAACCTAGTCGCTTAGCCATAGTGCATCCCTGAGATAATGAACATTGCAGCCACTTTGCAATGCAGATATAATCAACTCGCTATCGTTGTTCAGATCAAAAACTTATGTAATATCCAAACGTCCTTGCCTGCCAGCTTGGACGTTTTTTATTTATGTGCTACCGCAAAAACCCTGTGCTGCCAATCCCTACGGTCAAACCCTTGTCCAAAACACTGCTCACGCTTACTCATATCAACGCAATAATGGCGAGCTTTGTTGCACTCCAAATCTGCCTTGCTAGCCTCGTGACCCCATAACTTGCCGTTACTATCTACAGTTAAGCATTTAACCCAGCGGGGCATTGACGCTATCAAGCTTTTGGTGATTAATTTATTCATGCGCTCACCTCGCTACAAGACGCCTCACCTGCCAGCGCCATGTAAGCGGCACCGTCAAGATAATTATCTTCTTTGTGCTCGCCCTGCTCTGACCTTGCCAGCTTGAGACACGCCATAAACTTATAACCTTGTGCTGGTGTCATCTTGATACTCGTCAACGCCTCAAACATAGCTACAATCTTATCCATGCTACGTTCAGCACCATTGCCATTTTTATCGTATGACTTGCCACGTTCAACCATTGTTGCCACTGCCTCATTGAGTATCTGCGCGGCTTTGGGCGCATCACACTCCACGCTCAACTGGTGCTCGTTCATGCGCTCGCTTGCAGCGTCATACGCCTTATTGAAAAACGCCGCACCTCTATCACTACCCACAGCAGCATCAAACCTAACATTGAGCGATTGACCAAACGTCTGCGCTGGCGTGTCATCGTTGAATGTGTCGTCTTTCAATTTTTCTTTAGCCAATAGCATTACCTGAATCTCCTCCTTGCCTTTACCAAAACAACACCTTAAACAAGCACCGTTATTCGTAATAAACCCGCTATCCGTCGAGCCAGCCTGACACCGACTTTCACATAGCGGGCAAGACGTTGCTGTGCAGTCTTTTTTTGGTATAGTTGTCTTTACTTCGCTATCATTAGCCAGCGACTCAGGTATAGCGGGCGTCATCTTAGGCACAACAGTCATAGCGATAAACTGTCGCAAGTCATCACAAAGCTGGCCACCCCTATCTATCAAAATGCGGCGTAGCCCGTTATTGCTTACAAAAGACGCTCTAGTAGTTACATTGACCTTGTTAGGTATATTTAATAAACAAGCACTTTTCTTAGTGGCATGCTCTCTAACATACTTATCAAAAGCGGGTTGGTGTATCTTAATAATCTCTGCCACATCGCCTTTCCTAAAATAAATATCGTTATCTATAAAGACAGCCGTTAATCTTTTTTTATTAAGATTAAAATAATAGATGTTTAAATCAGCATCTTTATCGACATCAATAGGATCAATATTTAACCGATCAGCTTTAAGCGCTGGCACAATGCTATCCCTAATAGCCAATCTCAAGCTGTCTGTCTTACCATCACGCCGCCCTTGCAATATGCTGAAACACCCTTTTTCAGATATGAATCTATGGCGGTTTAAGCCGCTATGCTCGTTCTCCATCAAAAAGTAAGTCAGATCACTGTCAGTCACATGGTTGGTTAATGATTTACGCAAATTACCCACCCCTAACGCTTCACCAAGCTGGTAGAACGCTAACCACAACTTGCCATCTGCCACAACCGTAGTTATTGGCGAATTATTTACGTTAAAGCTAAAACCCCTCTTAACATCACTCATAAAATAAATTCCTTATTGTTTTTAACCGTGGTTTCGTAAATGATGATCCCGTACTTATGGGCCATCTGTTTTGATTTATCGATATAAGTTCTAGTGCGCCTACCCTTAAAATCCTCTACCACCTCGCAATTTTTCTCGATATTAAAATAAACAAAATCAGCGATATAGTTCATGGCGTTATGCGTGATCTTGCCAGCCTCATCGCGCATCGTAGGGGTCAGCTCAAACGGTACTTGCAAACGTATGTCTCTGATCCGCCCCTGCCTCTCAAATCGCTTTAAGTGACAGTAGCGGTCCCCTTCACCCGTGCTATCAAATCTTATGCCGTCGATGACGACTGGAATATTATTATGCTTAGATTTTTTAGCGCCTTTTGCGGGCCATAATCGCGCTATCTTTGCCGCGTTTGCCTGACCAACTTTACTTTCAGTGATGTTCGACCATCTAATAGCTGTTTTACGTGCCAATTTACCGCCCTCCTGCTGTTTAAATTGTTCTTACACCCGAATGTACCGAGTCGATAACAAGGGCACTTAAATCGTCATCCAATGCGCCGCCTTCTTTATCCCACTGCATAGGATCGTTATGCCTGATGCCGTCTATCTCGATAGCGCTACATGAGTAACGCTGTAAATCGATGTTGTATGTCAAACCAATCACGAAATCTCCTGCCTTGGTCACTGCGACGTTTTTAAAGTACGTCATGGCGTTCGGCTTGCCAGCTTTGAGCGCTTGCTGGCGAGCTAGGTACTTCTGCTCGCCTGGCGTGTAGTCGGATGGGTCTTTTTTCACTGCTCAATCCTATCTATCGCACTGTTTTGCCAATCCGTCGTATCACAAGCGACGTAACCTAGTTTTTCGTGATAGTCGTTCTGAATTGGCGGCCAGTCAGTGGCTGTGATCTTGCCGATTTCTTTGTATATTTGCTTTTGCGCTTTCTTGATACTCATACCTAACCCCACTTCTTAAAATCAATAACCCAGACCCAATCATTGTTCTTATAAGCACCTAGACCGTACTTTTCGTCCCACACATCATCAAAATAACGAACATCATCCACAAGGCTTAACTGAGACTGGTCGCTTTTGCTGCCCTTGCGCTTAGGGTATCCGCAAGCCCTAGCGTCCTGTTCGTTTACATCCCGTATGCGCTCAATCCTAATACCAGTTACTTTTACATTTAAACCAGTACCAATGCCTACCCTGCTATCAATCCCCAATGATGGGTGGTGCAATCCGCTACTAGGGTATTTATCAGGCGGTATCGGCATTCTTGCCTGAGTTACTCTGCCAGTAATGACGCCTATTTTTTCAGCATCATTTAGTATTATCGCCTTCACACTGCCTCCTTCAAAAAACATATCCAATGAGTGTTTGAGCGCTTTCCGCTACGATGCCCGACTACTGGCTTTTGGTCTGTCAGTGCCAAAATGTCTTTTACTGGAATCTGATCTTCATTCCACTTGAATATCAATGTGCCGTTGGGCTTAAGCACTCTGAAACATTCCGCAAAACCATCTCTGATCATAATTGGCCAAGTTTCATCGAGTTTGCCGTACTTGAGTGCCATCCATGAATCCTTGCCAGCTTTACGCAAGTGAGGCGGGTCAAAAACGACCATGTGAAACTGCTCATCATCAAACTGCAGGTCGGTAAAATCCATTACCATATCTGGCTCGATAATCAATTCGCGGCCATCGCATAGCGTGTGCTGCTCACTGCGTTTGTCTGTAAACACCGCTCGTTCATCCTTTTTATCAAACCAAAACATTCTGCTGCCGCAACAAGGGTCTAGTATTAGCTTCACACCGCCACCCTCCGCAACTCTGCCAACTGCTCACTGATCTTCTTATCCACCTCACTACCTGCCTGCACTGGATGATGACTGTGTGCAATCTGACGCTCCACTGGCACTAAAGACAACGTGCCAGCCTCATGCTCGCTGCAAACCTGCTCATAAACCTTGCTGAAATAGCTCAGAAACTTGTTGTCTGCGGTTTTGAGCCTACCCATGCCAACTCTGTGCGCTGTTAGCTGTACGACATCGTGGAGCCACTGACGCTTGACGTACTTGTCTTCGATCAAGCCGCTTTGACTGCAAGCGTTATCAAAAGCTTCTGTGGCTGAGGGGTACGTATCAATCTCACCTTGCTTGCATAGCTTGATAAACTTGTAAGCTCGCTCTACTGGATAATCCTGCTGCTTCATTGCTTGCCAGCGTCCACGTTGGTACTGTTCGCCGTTGATACCTGACTCTAGTAGCTCAACTGCCCATTCGCGTGCCTTGGCTGGCGTGTAACGATGTTCTTTGTTGTCAAACAATGCGCCGTACTCTTCTTTGAGTTCTGCAAAAAGATTTAAGACTCTAGCTGTAGCAGTCTGTATGGCTGTCGGGCTGTACTTCGATTCCAAACTCTTCGTTAAACTCTCGCTGCATCCGCTGTTTGTACTCGTCTGTAGTTTCTCTGCGAGGTTTGCTGTTAGCTGATTGGTTGTTTGCATGAGTGTTTCCTTGAGTGTTGTTTGTTGGCTGTGGGTGTGCATTGATGTACCATTTTTCATCGAATCCCGCCCAAGCTCTCATTACCCAATAACTAAAGATGTTTTCTAAGGTATGACCAGTTGCTTGCTGTGCTCTTTCAATCGAATTATTAATCCGTGTCCAAGCTGTTTGAGATTCTACTGCTCGTTTCTTTTTTCTAAGCCCTAACAAGTCATTCCAAGTTTGGTCTGATACTTGCTCTGGTTTTACTGGTTTAAACTTATCGTTAGTTGGTTTTTTAGCTGAAGGACTACTCTCTTTAGTATCTGTAAGTAATCTAGTGGTACTCTCTGTAATGGCAGTGTCAATTTGACCCGATGTAGATTGGTTCAATCTGACCTTCTCATTGGTGCAATCTGACCCAATGGAAGCGCAATCTGACCCAATGCTATCTCTCAACTCATCTATTTTTCTTTTCTTGATTTTTACATCTATCTTTTGCACTTCTTTTTCATTGATTGTGTAGAAATTGATGTGATACCCAGTGTGCTTAGATAGCTTCTTAGACTCGATTAGTTTCATTTTTTTAAGGCTAGCTATAGTCCGCTTAAGCGTGCTCTCTGACATAAAGCAAAACTCTTTTTCAACCCAGTCTTTAGTGGTGTTATAAACCCATCGCTTGCCGTCGTGGATATTGGTGGAGCGCTGTATCCAGTAGTTTATTTGCTGCAAGACAATGGCTTCATTGGTGCCTATCTCGCGTGCAAGGCTTGGTATGAAGGCAATCAAGCGCTCATCTAATAAAATATTGCTCATCGTGCCTGCCTCCATTCTTCCATCGTCTTAGTGCCCTTACTGCTATTGCATGATCTGCATAGCGTATGCAGGTTGTCTTCGTCGTTTAACCCACCTCTAATAACGGGCAGTTTATGATCTATGGATAAGTCTTTGTGGCTATTGCAGTTGGTGCATCGGTACTCGTCACGCTCATAAACAAATATTCTTAAACTAGGGTTTATCGGTTTTCTTGATGGCGTTAAATCATTAGAGGACGTAACAGTTACTGGCTGTTGTGGGTTATACGGCCTGAACTCTTCAATAGCCTCATTAAACAACTGGTGGATATAGCCGAAATTACCATCGCCCCATCTATGTATGTGCTGCGAGCGCTCCAAAGCCATACGAATATGGAATTTGAACTGAGCTACCGACTCCTGCTCTAACTCCTCCATTACTTTTATGTGGGCGGATAAATCGCTATCGAAATGCACTATGTTGTGCTCGCTCATTACACTACCCTCAACTGGCTAGATGGCTTGTTCTGCATCATTTTTGCGATATGCGCCACGCCTGCTGCAGTAAATTTAACCTGCACTGTCACAAGGTTTTTACCGTTCTTGCCTGCATAGCTTGTGATTTTTTGAGTCATAAAGCCTTGCTTGATACGGTGCGAGTAAGCCCTTAACTTGCCTTTGTCATCGCGGTACATAAACCTTGATGACACTGGCTTGTTTTCATCGGTACAACGCGCTATAAACTTGCGCTCTGGTATGCCAACCGTGTTTGCTGTCTCACGTATGCCAAGAGAGCCTTTAGCGTGACTGAGCGTGTCTAATGCCGCTGCTTTAGGTTTTAACTCTGTGACTTGAGCTTGCGCCGCCTCTTTAGCTCTGTATTGCTCCGCCCAGGCAATCGCTGCATCTGCTGGATTTGTAAAGTCCGGTAGTGCTGGCATGACCGGTTGGCTGGCTTGCGCCTCCAGTTCTTGCCAGCGCTTAATCACCGCATATCTAAAACGTGAGTTATAGCCAGCGACTAAAGTGAGTGTTAAATCCTTGTTTAAACTAATCTCTGACGTATAGCCGCGACTATCAAAAACCTCTTTAAAATCAGCATCATCCATAGATGGATCATCTATCCGTGATAGCATTGACCGAATATCGCGTATGACATGCGAGTGATCTTTCTTGGTGAGCGCTGCGATTTCACGACTGCTCATTGTTTTGCTAATGTCAGTTACTTGCATAATGTTGTTCATAGATATATACTCCAATTTCTTAGTTAGTGTTTTGAGGCCTTTGAGTTCGCATCTCTTAGGCTTTTTTATTGCCCAGCTTTTTCCTTTTTATCTTTTAAATGATCCAGCGCTTGCAACATATCGCCAAGATCATGAATCTTTGCTTGCTGCTTTTCTTTATTTGGAATAAATATCCAGCCCTCAGTTGTTGAACCACTGAACACGGTATAAATATCCAAGTCGTGCTTACGCATGATCGACATTACATTTCTTGATGCCACCTTAGCCGAACACGTTAAATCACTTGCCAGCACTAGCTCTCTGCTCAGTAGCGCTTGTAGCAGCAAATTCTTATCGCTGATCGTGCCACTGATCGCCACTTCTGACTCGTACCGTGGGAATGCGTCGATAGCATAAAAAGACACGCCTCTTTGATTGCAGCGCACACGAGCCACTTTTAACCCCAGATTGCTTCTGATATGCGAAATATCGGAATATTGCTGAGAATACTCACGCTGCCTCTCTATGCTTTCGTCCTGCTGCAATACCTCTATAAACTCGCCAGCCTTTAGTTTTGCTACGATTGGCACACGACGCGCCTTGGCTTCTTTATACTCGCCAGCCTTAAAACCAAGCGCTCTACCTCGTGTAGTTGGTTTAGCTACCTTTTTAGCTACCTTTAGCTGCTTAGCCGCTGGCTTGGTGCGATCACCCTTCTGACGTAACTCAGCGGTGCCGTTATTGAGATTAAACATCGCATCAAGGAATGCATCTTGTGCTTTCGCTTCACGCTCTTTTCTAGCTTTCTGCCTTGCCAGCTCACACTCGTTCACATCATCAATGATGGTTTTTATCTTCACGCTTGGATCATCCAAGTTTGTGATGCCGACGTTTTTAGCAAACCACTCAACTGCATCGATTGGTGTTGCTGTGTCGCTGACTTTTGGATAACAACTCATATCCGTAAAAACTTGCTCTCTTATCATGACTTCCCTCAAAATCTATAAATTGTGAATAGCACGAGTGCCGCGGCTGCTACATGGACGAGGATATAAACAACTTTCCAAAATGCCGCTTGGTCAGCTTCCTTGTCTCTCTTTTCCTGCTCGCATTCATCGATGGTCTGACGTGCCAGCCTTGCCTTGCGCTCATACTCTTGTTCACGCTCTAAGTGCTCGCTGGCACGTTTTGCGCTGAACTGCTCGCAGGGTAATAAGTCGTCGTCGGTGATTTTCATTTTCCGAACTCAGCCTGCCAGCGAGCGACGATATGCGGGTTGTCGCTGGCGTGTTTTTCATCAACGTGCTGAGCAAGCGCTTGTAGTTCAGACAATGCTGTTTGTATCTTTGCTTTAAGTGTCACACGCTGGTCACAGCTGATTTGGCCGTCTTCAAGCGCCTGGTGTAGCTCGCTCATGACATCACCTTGGCAGGCTGATGCAGACAGCGCGGTCATGATTAAGTCGTCCTTCTTTGCTGCCACGCCCACTTCGCAATACACTCCACCCAACCGTTGCGCCATTGACTGAATGATGCCGTGATCGCCCGTGAACTCCATGATTGCCACAGCTTCATCTAAGCGCAGATGGTGAGCTGTCGCATTTGGATTGACTTTGTTGTTTAGAATGGTGACTGACATACCTAAGCGCGTTGCTAGTGCGGCTGACCCGCCATGCGTGGTGCTGTGTACTGTTTTGTGCGCTGCATCTATTACGTCCATCGTAACTTTCCTTTTCATTTGCACGTTTTCTTTGAGATTTTTTAGGCTTAGTATTTATGAGAGGGTTAAGCTTCTTCTGATTGTTCGTTAAGAAAAAAATCACATAGACCGTGATAAGTAAGCTCGCCATCACTAGCATCGGCTAATCGTTTTAGCGCTAACAGCGGCGGCACTTTTCGTTTGTGAATTAAGTGAGTGTTGATATAAGCGATCGAAAATTCGCTATTAGCAGCAAACTCTTCACGCTGGGACTGGCTCAGGTTTGACCAATAGTCATATAAATCGCTCATTTGATACCTCGGTATTAATAATATGGATAAATACTACCTCACAGGTATAAATAAGTCAATAAAAATAATACCTAGTAGGTGATTTTACCTCTAAGGTATAAAAAGGCATAATTGCCATACAGGATAAGGAGCGCAAGATATGAGCAAGGTATTTTCAGGTATTGAGACAGTAAGGCGTGATAATGCTAAAGCGTTAATATCTGACAGCGGTCTATCTCGTAGAGAGTTCGCTGATAAATCAGGTATTAATTACGCACTACTAGGGCATTACATCGGCAAGAATCCGACCAAGGCTATTGGTGATGAGACAGCGCAGAAGATAGAGGCATTTTTTGGTAAGCCTTCTAACTGGTTAGATCATGAGCATGGCAGCAACCAATTAGAGCTTGAGGCTATTAGAAGTAGCGACAATGTGAATGTGACTGATAGCACAGACGGATTAATACCTATTCCTTTATATGGCTTGTACTTTTGCTGCGGTGATGGAAATGGTAGCTATGACTGTGAATTTGAGGACATAAAGGGTACGCGAAACTTCCACCCTTCATTTTTCAGAGACAAAAATATTAAGCCTGAGCATTTCAAGTTGGTGTGTGCTGCCAATGGCAGTATGAGTCCGTATATTAATGATAAGGATGAGGTAGGTTTAGACGTAAGTGCTATAGAGGTGAATGACGGCAAGGTTTACGCTATATTGCTAGATGGCGATAGAATGTTTAAGCAGATATTTAGAGAGGCTGGCGGTGCGTTAAGATTGCACAGCTTTAATGCGGATTACCCAGATAGGTTGGTGACTGCTGACAATCACGACAGTCTTATCATAGTAGGTGAGCAAGTATATAGGGCAGGATAATGGATTATTACTATTACTTCATCGATCACATAACCAAGTTTGCAAAGCCGATAGACAGCCCTCCTTTTGGTTGGTGTGTGTATAAAGAAGATTTATTTGACATTTAACCGCTATTATTAGCGGTTTTTTTATACCTAAAAATAATACCTGACAAATCGTTCAGGTATTTTTTTGTGCTTAATTCTTAAAACAATACCTCATAGGTATTGACATAAAACTACCTAGTAGGTATCATAACCACATCGCAAGGCAAAACGCAGACGATGCAGCGATCACTAGCTGTCAATGCTGAATTAACCAACGGTCTATGACCACTACTGCGGAGGTAAAGGAATGGAATTTGAATTTACGGTATTTCTTGATAGCGGCGAAGAAATTACAACAACTGAATGGGTTCATGACGTTGACGAGCGCATGGAGGATTTGCGCGAACAATACGGCGAAGATTGCCACGCTGTTAGAGCAAAGCCTTTGAATCAGGAGAACGCATGAGCGAAGTAGATATAAGGGTGCTTAACGCGTATAGAGCAACATCAATCTACACAGTCAACGCGGTAAAAGCAGCAATAGAGGATATGGGGCAGAGTTTAGCGACCAGTTAGCCGCATCAGCAATGCAAGGACTTATTCAAGCCCACGCTGGCAAGCAAGTGAGTAGCGTCAGAATAGCGGAGTCAGCAGTACAACATGCCGACGCTTTAATCAAAGCGCTTGGTACTAACAATCACCCATAAAAAAGCCCCAATCAGCACGAACTGAATGGGACATAACACTCTACTACGGAGTAATTAGATTATGACAGGTTTATTAGAACGAATCAACACTGGCAGACACGCCAGCCCAATCGAACTATCAGGTTCAGAATTAGCAAAAGACGCCTTACGTGGCCGCAACCATGATGACAGTTTGATTTTATGCGCTGTGTCAGATGTTAGTGATGCAGATGCAATTGATGAAATGTTTGTCACGTACATTCATTGCTTTCACGGTACGCAGTTTATATCCGACCTTGGTGTGCCGCACCTATACGCAGTGCCAGTCAGCGAGACAGGCAACCCATTAACCAGTAGTGAATTAAGGAGAGCAATGTGAATAAGTTACTAGTCAGCCTATTACTGGCAGCCGTTGGAACATGGTCAGTCATTGCTTTTGCAGTCGCGCCAAACGCTGTAGACAGCGAATTTGCAAATCAAGATGCACAAGTCGAGCGTCACAAGTTGATGCTGGCAGGTTACTACGAGGACAGTGATTTTGATGCTGACCTCGATGATGTTGAGTATGAAGCGTCGGATCAGGCAAAGACAGCGGCACATGCAAACAAGGTTATCGCGGAAGCGTATGGGAGAAAGTCATGAGTAAGGATAGAAGTATTAACGCCTTAAATGGCCACTTGCACGACCAGTTGGAACGCCTTTTAAATCCAGATATGGAAGAGAAAGACTTGGATTTAGAGGTTAAGAAAAGCAAGGCGGTTGCTTTGGTTGCAGCGCAAATTATTGATGGTGAGCGAGTGGTTAATCAACGCGCCAAGTTGATAGCAGACCATGCTCCCGCAAAACTCGAAGAGTATTTGATGCCGCAAGGAGTTACCTATGAGCCATGATAGTCGCAAACGCGCCCCTATTGCTTATTCTGATATTGAGCTGGCATGGATAGAAGTTAATCAGGCAGGTATCAGCAGAAAAGAGCTGTCTCAAAAGTTTAATGCAAAATTTAATCGCAATGTTGCTCAGCAAAACATCACTGGTCTTTGCAAAAGAAATAAATGGGCAAATGGCCGCGATACTCGCATGAAGAAAGGTCAGAAGTCATGGAATAAAGGCGTTACTGGTTACATGGGTGCTAACAAAACTTCATTCAAAAAAGGAAGCGTGCCTCACAACCATAAGCCTGTGGGCTACGAACGAATAAGAGATGACGGCTATGTCACAGTGAAAGTCGCAGAGCCTAACAAATTCCGCCTCAAGCAGTTAGTGGTTTGGGAAGCGCATCACGGAAAGCTAAAGAAGGGTTATAACTTGCGGTTTCTGGATAACGATAGAACCAATTGCAATATCGACAACTTGATGCTTATACCGCGTGCGGTTAATTCAATAGTCAATAATCGCAATCCAGCCAATACACAAAATAGCGACCTCAATAAGTCGATATTACTCACAGAAAGCATTGCATGGCATGCAAATAAGATGGAGTGCGAATTATGAGTGACTACCAACAAGCCCAAGCAGGTTTTGAATGGATGGATCAGGAAGAGCAGCACTGGTTCGCTAAAAATATCAGCGAGCAAGCCAGCGCCGAAGCTGAAAAACAAATGATGGGCCAGATGCTCGCGCAGTTTGATAGCGTGTTTGGTCTTGGTGAGGAGAGTATCTAATGGCTATTACTACTTTTGTGCTCGGAAACTCAGGCGAAGGTAAGTCATTCAGCTTGAAGCACTTGGACCCAAATCTAGTGGGCGTTATCAACGTCAACAACAAGCCACTACCCTTTCGCGGTGGCCACAAATTCAAAAAAATGGCGACTGACAACGCTGAGCGCATTAAGCAAGTCTTGTTGCAGTCGAAAGCACCAGTCATTGTCATTGATGATTTTCAGTACGTCATGGGCAATGAATACATTGGTGGCGCTAATCAAAAATTCACTGGTGACGCTGCTTTTCAGCGCTACAACATCATGGCTTATAACGCCTGGTCAATAATCAACACTGCTATTCGTGAAGTGCCAGACGATAAGCGCGTTTATATCCTCTCGCACATCCAAGAAGATAACGGTAGAAGCAAGATTAAAACCATTGGCAAGATGCTCGATGACAAGATCGTCCTAGAGGGCATGGTAACAATGGTTTTGCAGACCACTATCCAAGACAACAGCCACTTCTTTATGACCAAAAATAACGGCTTCAACACCGTTAAAAGCCCTGAAGATATGTTCAAGTCTGACCTTATTCCGAACGACCTTAACGCTGTAGATGATGCTATTTGCGAATACTACGGTTTACTTAAAAACCCATACCAACAGCCAGAACAGGCTTAATTTTAAATCAGGAGCAACACATGAATCAGCAATCACAACAAGCCTTTTGGCAACTGGATAAATCGAAGGCCGCTAAAGTTGGCCAGTCAAACTACATCACTGGCGATACTAGCGATGTTTATAAAATACTTAGCGCAGCATGGAAGACCAACACTCGCATGAGTCCGGCTGTTCATAACTTAACGGTTCATATTATGAACGCCGATAAATCAACCGCCATGATTGAAATCCCTTACGCTGACGAATCAGGCAAAAGCTGGTCAGGCGAAAACATCATTAACGCCATGATGCTTTGCGCCAACGTCCCTTCACTATCACAAGTGCAAGGCTCGCACCAAGAGTACGACTTCGATCAGCAAAAGGACGTAACCGTCAATGGCATGGTGGCCCCTGAGCTGGCTGGCAAGAAGGTCGGTATGTTCTTAACTGATAGATACTACTTTCATAAAACGAAGTTTGAGGTTAAACGCGGCGCACCTGATCTTTTCAATGTCTTTGACGCTGAAACGCGCCAGTTACCGCATGAAAAGGCTAATAACCAGCCAGCAAACCCCGAGGCGTTTAACACCGTGACTGAGGCAATGATTAAGTACAGCGCGAAGTCTAAAGAGAAGGCTGAGAACGAAGCTGCAATGAACGGTCAGCCGCAAAATGGTTTCAATAATCAGATGACTAATCAAGGTGGACAGCAAAACAATAGCGTTACTTATCAGCGCGGGGCGCCAGCGCAGCAGAGCAATAACGCGCCAGCCAACAACCCTGCCATGAATGGCGGTGGTCCAGTAGATGACGATATCCCGTTCGCCCCTCATTTTGACGGTCAGTTTTAACTTTTTGGAATAACGATTTGCAGCCGTAAGCTGCTATTCGTTGATGGCTGAAATACCACCGTACAGGTGGCTTAGAAATCACCAACTAGCTGATGCCAGTTGCCCAAACTTTTATCACCGCATAGGTGACTTATGCAGCAACTCTACCCTACTACGGAAAACATTATGAACACAAAAGCAGCAACAATTATCGATATTAAGGCGACCGACACAACCAGGTACGCCCAAGCGACGCAGGTGGCATCGTCGCAGATCATGTTCACTGATACAAATCAGGGCATTATTGAAGTAAACCCCAAGAAGCCTTGGGAAGAAAGCCATCATCTCTGTTATGTAAGGCGCTCAATCACAAGCGAGCAAAAAGGCTTGTACGGCATTCATCACAGGGAGCTGGACGGCGCTGACTACTACAAAAATGTCTTAAATGATGTTATGGCCAATGTTGAGACAGATTATATCGTCTGCCACGACGCAAAGCAGATCATGCAGCTATTGTCTAACGCTGGCGTGCCGGTCGATGCTTTTGATTTTATTTGCATGTCATCGGTCACCAAAAAGCTTTATCCAAAACTTGGTAGCTACACGATACCGACGCTGATTTATGAGTTTTGCGAAAACACCGCTATCGCTTGTATGCCGCACAACTGGCATGGCCGTCACGACATTGAGTTTATGCGCGAGATATTTAGGCAGGTCAGCGTCTTAAATGGCCTGCACACGATGCAGGATTGGTATGAGTTAAGTTTGGAGGTGGCGCATGGATAGCGATAAGTTGTTGGAATGCTCGAAGTTTAGTCACTTGGTTTTATTTAAAAAACCACCTTGTGATATCGGTAGTGTCTTGCTGCACCTGCCGACCAGTAGTTATAAGTACGATCTTTACTTTCATCTGTGCGACGAAGATAAGGTAAGGGTGTCGTTATGGCGGTACTTTTCAAACTCTTGGCACAGCGAGATGCAAGATAGCGTGACGGTAACAGTTGATGATTATATCGAAAATATGCACGTTGTCGATGAAGCTTTGTCGAAAGTACAGGTCAATGTCTTGACCAACTGCGCGTGGATCGATCAGCGCGACGCACAATCTATTTACAAGCACTACAAAAGCTTAGCGTCGAGTGCAAAAACAAAAAAGCAAATGGATATGTTTGCATAGGAGCAACCAATGGCTAAGGCTAAAAACCGTGATAAGCGCAAGAAGGTAGCACAGCGCAAGGCTAATCAAGCCAGCGCTGGCAAGGCTGAATACTACGACGGGTATCTACGCATACCGCTCGACAACATGCTAGACGGTGACGAGGTACGCAACCGCTCAGTGTTTGTTGGCGAGTGGCACGCTAAACGCGCTGAGATACTAAGCGAGCCGCGACTCTTTAAAGTCACAGCGCATATCTTTAATAGCAAAGGCGATAAGGCAGTTGCGACTATCGACTATCAAAGCGCTGGCACGAATGAGAGCATCGCAGAAGCCGCTACTATGGCTTTTGACGCTGCTAGAAATGGCACGGCTGATATGAATATGCGCGAGTCCTATATTGTGGTTCGCGCTCAACGGAATAATAAGGAATTAAAGGTATGAACACGCCAGCAATGATTATAGATTTTGAGGCGACCGATGTTAGCAAAGAGGCTGAAGCGACACAGCTTGGGTATCGAAATGTTTATTTTGACCACACTGATAACTGTTTATCAGCGGAGGTTATTTACGATACAGGCAGTATCGCCAGCCACACAGTCAACTGCAAACCTGACCGAGCAATCAGTTATGGCGCAATGGCAGTCAGTCACATTACGCCAGACGACGTAAAAGATTATCGCAATCATAAGATGGTGGTACCGCAATATCTACCAGTTGGCGAGGCTTATATCATCGGCCATAACGTCGATTTCGATATCCAAGTCGCTGCTAATGCTGGCGTCGATGTTAGCCAGTACAAACGCATTTGCACGCAAGCGCTGGCGCGTCGATTGCTGCCGAACTTGGATAGTCACTCACTAGGTGCACTCACCTACGCGATTAATCCTGATCTGGCACGTCAGTATTGCCGCAATGCTCATAACGCTGGTTACGATGTGACGTTTACGCTATGGCTGCTGGAGGAGATATGCGAGATTGGGTTCTTCACCAGCATGGAACAGTTATATCTTGCCAGCGAATCAGCTAGAACACCTATCGTTTTTGATTTTGGCAAGCATAATGGCAAGGCGATTAAAGAAGTGGCTTGCCACCCTAAAGACCGTGAATACTTTGACTGGGTTTTCGACAATATCAAAGACAAGCCGTACTTGATCAAAGCGTGTCGGCAGGCAGTAGATAATATTAAGTTGCTTAATTGGCGGCATGAGCGAGGCGGTTTGCCTGCTATTGCTGAGGTTGATAACGGCGATAGCTATCATATATGTTCAAGACCTGACGCGCCAGCACCGTACATCGCTATCAAGAAAGCTGGCGGGCAAGTGGTTGATGATGCTTATTTTGACAACACTAACGATGCAAAGGCTTGGTGCAATAAGCATTTCAACATGGGAGCTTTTTATGAAGAAGAATAGTGAAAAAGTGGTTGTCCGGACCGTTTCGGTTGATGGTCGTGAACTAACGCACATTGGCACTCAAAGCGGCATTGAGCTTTACCAAGATGATAAAGCTGCTGAAAACATTTTATATGGCGTGAAAGACTATAAGGTTCTTTTTACGATAATGGCTGAGTCTCTAACCGAGGTTGGACATACCGTCGAATTTACGATGCTTACAATTGATGATGAAAGCGATGGAGTCAGCTGTGAATAATAAAAAAGAAGTGAATGGTAGGTTTTTTGATGCTGAAGTAAGGTGCGAGAGGTTTATCCCTATCTATATGTGCTTGGCTGAACGACCAAGCCAAGACTTGATGGACGCTGTGCTTGAAGAAGATGGTATTTACGATCTGCTAGACCTACCCCACGATATTGAACCATCGGACGTTTATGAGGTGTTGTATCACACGGGCAAGTTTGGTTTTCTGGCTGAGTTTGCCACACCCATACCTATACATTTTGGAGAAGGTGGTAGATCGTGGACTAGCGGCTGGGGTTATTATCGAAAGAAATGGTTTTACGCCGATGATATCGAAAGCCTTGAAGATGCAGCGGTTGAGTGGGCGCAAGATCACTTTGAAGAGTGTAAGGCTGAGTCGATGAAGGAGAAGCAAGGTGGATAAAGAACGCATAGACAAGATGGCGCTTTCCAGCGGTCTTGAACATAAAAAACTTGATGATGGCTCGATGGGTTTTCGTCCATACATCTACAAGTTTGTTGAGCGCATCGAAAGCCATCTTTCTCATAAGTATGACGAGGCACGCAAAAAGGATCAGCAAGACTTAACGACACTGCGGCAGCGAGTCCAAAGTTTGGCTGGCGAGAATATCAAATTGCGTGCTGCCATTGGCAATGCGCGTGAATGTTTAGATGAGGTGTCTAATGGGTGATGCTAATTGTCCTGAATGTGGCGGCGGTTATACCTGCCAAGATCAGGTTACGGATGGAGAAGTGGTAACAGCGACTTGCCGCGACTGCAAAACCGAGTTTGAGGTTGAGGCAAGTGTTTCTTTTAATATGGCTTGATGGAGAATGACATGACAGGCGTTTACTATACGACAAACGACATTAAAGATATTTTTGGCTGGAAGTCTGACAATACTGTTTATCGAAAACTGAACTCAGGGTTTCTTCCTAAGCCCGATTTACCGGGCAATCCAAACAAGTGGTTAAAATCCAAAATTAATGCTATTGTGAGTCCTGATTGCGATACGAGTGTTAATCCTGACTTTGGGACCAAACCTAGCGTTAGTTAGTCACCACTTTTAGTAATAAGGGTATCTATAAGGGTATTAACCACTGATAAATATAATAAATATATATTTATCAGTGACTTATATTATAACTTCGAGTCTTGGTGGGCGCACCAATCATTGTATTTAGACATAACCTCGCATTACCTCAAGCCCTTTAAACTCCTATCATACCTAGTTATCAGTCCTTATTAAACACTTGTCATTACCTACTAGCACCTCTACAATGTTGTTAAATGCGTTGTTAAATAATATACAACGCCATTTTTTGTTGTTAATTATACAGTGAGGTTGTTGTTAAACCTCTCAACACCTTGAGGTATAAGCCATGACGAGAAAACAAGACTACCGATTAACTGACGCTGGCGTGAAAGCCATTGCCAAACAGTCCACACCTACTAAAGTCACACGCCATGGTGATGGCAACAATTTATATCTTATACAACATCCAAATGGCTCGCTATTTTGGCAAATGACCTACCGCTATCAATCCGATAAAGATCTTAAGCCCAAGCAAAAGACCTATCAGATAGGAATTTATAAGCCAGCCAAACAAGTCATTGATTCTACATTCAAACCAGAAGTGACGCTAAAAGAGGCACGGCTAGCACGTGATAAAGCTCAGGCATTACTGGCTGATAACATCGATCCTACAGAGCATAAAAACCATGAGAAAAATAACTTTGAGCAGAAGGACTTATTTAGAGTTATCGCCAAGAGCTATATCAACGAAAGATCTAGCACCACACCTAAGAATATTCAAAAACTTCATAACTATTTAGATAAGCATATCGCACCGCATATAGGCGACTACCCTATTGGCTCTATTACGCCACAAGATGTCATCAAAACTGGATTAGCCATCCAAACTTACTTTGAAGAACGAGGCAAGTGGACGACCGATACGTCACACAAGTACATTGCCCTGATTAGCTCGGTTTTTGAATATGCTATCAACACATTGGGCTACGATATTATTAATATCGCTTATGGTCGTAATAAAGCATTAAGACCTCACAAAGCTGAACGTATGAAAGCCATTGAGCAACATCAATTCCCAGAGCTGCTGCGCAATATTGACCAATATGGTGCAGACAACCCAAATGCGCATCAACAAACTATCGCAGGCATACAGCTGATGACGTTGTGCTTTGTCCGGACTAAAGAGCTAAGGTTCTTTGAGTGGTCAGAGATTGATTATCATAAAAACGTCTGGCGTATCCCAGCGCATAAGATGAAGATGCGTCAAGATCATATTATTCCGTTGTCACCTCAGGCGATGGCCATTATTGAGCGTATGAGACCTTTGACAGAAAAAACAGGTTATGTCTTTTACAACTTTGAGCGTAGCAAGCCTTATAGCGATGTCTGGTTCAATCAGGCCTTAAAGCGTATGGGCTACACAGGCGACCCCTATCCTAAAATGACTGGCCATGGATTTAGGCAGCTTGCCAGCACAGGACTATATGAGTTGCAATTTAGTCAGAACCTTATAGAGATACAACTTGCTCATCTTGAACAGTCAAGCGTAAAAAAGCGTTATGACCTTTCAGCACATCTAGCAGAGCGACAGATGATGATGAACCAATGGGCAAATCATCTAGATGACTTGCGGGCTGGTAAGGCTGTTAGCTTCGATTTACTCACACCAGATGAAATAAAAATGAAAATGAGTAGTCGTGATAAGCAAGCGGTCGATATAGCTTTGCATGATAAAGATATATTAATGAAAAGCCTACAGGCTAAAGGTGTACCGGATGAATTATTAGGACAGCTTGTTGATTATATTAAATAACTATCAGCTAGTAACTTATAACTTCCATTTGAGATAAAAACTAGGTGATTTCATGGAAAATAAATTGAATACCGATAGTACTATTACTTCGGAAGATATGTTTAATATTAATAATATGATAAATAGGTTGCATAATCAATCTAATGCTATTGAGGTAGTTCTAGGTATGCCTGAAGATATAGGTATAGTTAACAATTTATATAATCATGAGCAATGCACTACTACGCAAAAAAAACATAATTTACTTTTTTTAGAAGATGCTAAAGCTATATCTGTGCAATATGTTCGAGAAAACTTCAAAGTAGATACATCTTACTTTCTCGACAATATAGATAGTTTTTCAACTGAGCACGAAGATAGTGGCTTTGCAGGTAGTAAAGAAGAATATGCATTAAACCAATATATAGGTGAATTATTTAGTAAAATAGCTATTTCTCTGAATGAGCTTTTATCTGATACTTCAAAGTTCAATCATATTTTATCTAAATACTCTTCATCTGAATCTAAAAGATTGAGCTTAAAGTTCCTCGAAGTATTTCGAATATATGCATTCAAAGAGCTATCTTTTATCGCCTATCATACAGAAGCATTCAATATAGCCTTGATGTATCATGACTATGCAATGCAATTGTATTTTAGTAGTAGTAAATCTATCTTTTATGATAGTGCTGACTATTTTAGAAAATTGTCTTCAATACAAGGTACTAAGGCGGCCAAAACAAGATGGGCCCCTCAAGCTGAATATCGTCAACGAAAAAAGAAAGAATATCTTCATATAAAGGTGACACAGGGCTTCAACAAAAATACTAAAGCTGCAAGATACATTAAAGACTATATTGAAACAGATGAGCAACCATCTTACGAGTACGTTTATAAATTACTCTGTGAAGCTACGAATGGAAATTTTTCATAAAAAATTTATTATGCGCGCATAACTATACTAATAAGTAAAATTCTTAATTACTATTACTCTACAGCACTAGCCACTACTGGCCATAACCCTGCTATGGAGTAATAATATGAAACTAAAGAACAGGTATTTGCGAATGTCAGATCTCGCAAACCAACCTGAGCGTCCAGCTCGCAACTACACCACTCAATCAGGTCAACAGCGCACTATTACAGCCAGACCTGCCTCAAGCGGTATCACTGGATTTTCTGCTAAACAT